>JAHJQO010000054.1 GCA_018819305.1 Nanobdellota archaeon | reverse complement strand
CTAGGCAAAATTGTGTATGCGTGCGCCGATTTTCGTCGCGCGCATATTTTATAATCAAAAGAATAGAAAAAACTTACGGAGAAAGCAAGGCAATTCCTCTACAGACTAAAGTCTGTGAGTATCCTTGCCTAAGACAATGAGAAACTGATAGATTTAATGAAATTTATTCCTAAAAATCTAATAATTGAAACTAATGTTTCTGAACAGCACAAGAGAAAAGCAATAGAATTAAAGAATAAATTTAATATTCCTATGAATGATGCTTTACATATAATTATGGCAAATGAAGTTAGTGCAATTTTAGTTACAAGAGATGCTCATTTTTTAGAAATTAATGGAAATGTGAGAAAGCCGGAAGAATTAATCTAAATCTTTCAAATCCCAACCTTTACTTAAGAATAATTCTTTAACAGCTTCTTTTCTTGCTTTTTCATAGCTCATCTTTGCTTTTCCTTTTAAGCTACCTCTAAATGCTTCTAGTTTCCTTATTGCTTCTTCTTTTTCCAGTTGAGTTAGTTTGCTCCTGATAGAATCTCTTATGAATTCTGTTCTTGTGCTGTAGTTATGGTTCTTTAGAGTTTTGTCTATATTGTTGAGCAGGTTTTTATCCATCTTAAGGCTTATGTTTTCCATGGTAATACTTAGTATATACTAAGTAATATTTAAAGTTTTGGGTTTTGTAAAATAAGTCTCGAAAAAAATTCGTTTTTTAAAAAAAATATCCGAAATTTTATCATAGCAATATATAAACAATTAATCAGACTACGAAAATATGAATAAAAAAGAATTGATGTCATGGGAAAACTGCTTAACCCACCATATTAAAAGAATTCAAAAGGATAAAAACAGGGCCAATGAACTTATTAAGATGGCAGATCTTAGGTATGAATTCTGGAAAAAACATCATTATGATAAGAAATATGTATCCTTGGTTGTTGATGGTTATTATGAAGTCATAAAAGAAATGTTGACAGCTCTACTTTATACCGAAGGATTTAAATCAGGCAATCATGAATGTTTGATAGCATTCTTTAAACATAAATATCCTGAATTTGATTACGAATCCGACATAATTTATCAATTAAAAAATATTCGAAACGAAATATCTTACAGAGGCTTCTTTGTCAAGCCAGAGTACTTTGAAATGAATAAAATTGAATTTCAGCACATAATTAAAACTTTAAGAAAAATAATCATGGAGTAATTTGTAGATGATTAAAGCTTTATCTGGCCAGACAAAACATATCCGTTGAGTATGTTATTAAGTAAACCTTGATTCAGGTTGTTTAGTTTTGGTTCAAACAATATGTTTATTTTATGATTGAGTTTTTTTTCAAATTTCTCAAGGTTTAATTCCTGATTGGGTGCTTGTATTAATATATCTATATCGCTGGTCTTAGTATATTCTCCTTTGCTCATGCTGCCAAAAAGGATTATGCATTTAGGAAGAGTTGTTTCTTCCAAATAATCTATTAATCCTGAAACATGGATTTTTAGGATTATCCTTTGCTGCTTGTAAACTCGGAATATTTTATTTGTCTCGTTTGCAACATATGTTGGATATATTGTTTTTGTGTCTGTTGTTATTAAATTTTCATGTAATAGTTCATCAAGATATTTTCTTACTGAAGTGACTGCTATTTTTGTTAATCTGCTTATCTGCCTTAAGTGAAAGTTTCTGTTAGGCTCTTCAAAAAAAAGTTCAAGTATTTTTAATTTATTAGTATGTAACATCTTTGTGACAATTGTTCACATAAAGTGACACTTGTTTATAAATTTTTCCATAAGAATTCTGAAAATACTGTAGAATCTCTGATTCATAATCACTTCTGGCAGTATAGAAATTGAAATATGTATAACAGATAGAAATAACATAGTATGACCTGCTTCAGCAGCCCAAATATTCGACCTTATTTATTGCAAAGAGTATAAATGTGCTTAAAAAATATTTTTGCATTATCCAGACTTTCTTTTGCCGGCTCTTTATTTGCTTGAGGTAATTCTCTATAAGTAAATTTTCCTCTTTTTCCTTTTTCATGTTTAAATATATGGAGAAGGGTATCAGCTTTAATAAGGATTTTTTCATATATTCTTAGTAATTCCACATCAATAATTCCTTGTTCTACTAAGTTCTTGAATTCTTCAAAAGTTTTCTTATGCTCTTCCGGAGGTTCTGTTTTTATTCCTTTTGCCAGAAGATATGTTCAAGATATAATTTTGGATTCATGTTTTACCCCCTTAATGGCTAATTTATAAAATACTGCACTGTTGTACACAGGAAGATTATTTCTTATAATTTCCTTACCTAAATTCTCGTAATCAACACTTAACATTTCTAAAAAATCTTCAGCAGTTATTATATGAACATCCAAACCAATTAAAGACTTATTCTCTGCAGAATTAACTGCAACTTTAAAGTTCTTTTCTTGATTCTTATCTGGAATAAATATTGCTATATCCAAATCTGACTTTTCTCTGAATGTGCTATTTGCATAGGATCCAAAAATAACAAGAGAATAAAAAAAGCTATATTTATCCAATTCCTGTTTAATGATTGAAATTGATTTTTTAACTAATTTATTTAGGTTTTCTTTTATACTGATATCAAAATAGGTATAAACTTTATCATTATCATAATTAATTTTGTAAAGTTTTGATGTACCAATTTTTCTTTCGGAGATTAATTCCTCTTTGAGAAACTTTTTTATTGCATTCTGAAGCACAGAATTAGATTTCACTCCAGACAGCTCTTTTAATTCCCTGTAAGAGTGCTCTTTAAATACATTCTTGGAAAATATACTGAATATTTTTAATTGCTTTGTAGTTATCATTGTCCCTCTTTTAAGGTATAATCTACCCTAAATACAGGTAGTATTTAAATATTTCGGATTTTACTCCAATTCATAACCACTCCACAATGGTTTAGAATTGAAAAATTTATAATACGAAAAACATTATAAATTAATATGTTTGAGGTATAATGATAGATGAGTAATATTCAAACAAGCAAAACCCTTTTCTCCAGAATATTGATTATTAGATAAATCCTTTCTATAAGAATTATTAACAGATTATTGCATTAATATGCTTAAAAAAAGTTTTTGCATGCTCTAAACTGTCTCGCGCAGGGTCTTTATTTGCCTGAGGCATTTTTCTATATGTAAAAGTTCCTCTCTTAGACTTCTCTTCTTTAAATATGCCTAAAAGATGATCCGCCCTGATTAATGCTTCCTGATAAATCTTAAGCAACTCAACATCAAGCTCTCCTGATTCAACAAACTTCTTGAATTCATTAAACGCTTTCTTATGCTCTTCAGGAGCACTTACTCTAATTTTTTTCTTGATTAAATATGCCTTGGCAGCATAAAAAATAGCATAATAACAATGACTAATTACAGCGCTATAATAAGTTTCAGGATCTTTAACATCAAAATATTCTGTTTGCAGCTCAGACTTCTCACTCATAACAAATATTATTTCTGCAAGTTTAATCTCATTCTCAGCTCTTTGGATATGCAACTTTGAATCCATTATCTATACCCTCCTGAACAATTGAATAAAATATTAATGGATTATGAACTGCAAGATGTTTATGAACTATTTGTTTTCCAAGATTTTCTTGTTTATCTTTAAGCATTTGAAGCATTTCATTTTTTGTAAAAACATGATAATCAACATTCAACAGGCTTTTTAATTCTGCAGATTTTAATGATTGCTCACATTCTCTTTTTTCTCTTTCAGAAGAAACAAAAAACGCGACGTCCAAATCAGATTTCTGACTTTGTTTTCCTTCAGCATAAGAGCCAAAAATGACAATTGAAAAGAAATCTGTGTTTGCTAACTCTTCTTTTATTATTTTTAGAGTTTTTTTTACAATCAAAGGCAGTTTTTCATTAATTAATATATCAAAATATGAGAACGTAGAATTATTTTTTAAATTTAATCCATAAAGATACATATTGCCAATTTCTTTTTTACTCACAAGATCATCTTCAAGGAACTTTAAAATAGCTTTCTGTATAATTGAATTTGACTTCTCATTAGAATAATCCTTTATATCCCTGTATGTAAGTTCTTCATAAGGCTGTTTCAAAAATGCTTCAAAAATCTTAATTTGTTTTGGCGTTAACAATATCTTACCTCTTTAATGGTATAAACATACCTTTATTCAGGTAGTATTTAAATCTTACGGATTTTACTCCTAATCATAACCACTCTGCAGTGGTATATAGGTGAAAAGTTTATAAATGATTAAAACTAGTAAAATCACATCATGGCAATAACAGATTATCTTGGCGATGCACTGAAAAACAATAATCTAGATTCAAACCAGTTTAATTTTGCTGACATTAATGTTTCTAAAAAAATCGGGCCTGGAAGACTAAGTCTTGGTCTTGTTGGTGCGAATGGCAGAGTATATGATGTTAATATAATGTATAGCGCATCTGTCAAGTTCTAAAATTAATTTTCTTTTTAACAGTATTTCACAAGATGTAAACATATTAACGAAATATTTAAAAATAACGCATTCTTACTAATGCATTAATAAACGAGCTTAATTTCTGCTTTTATCAATAATCCTCCTTATTTCTCTTCTGAATTTTTGTGCTCTTTCCAGAGAAGTTTTTGCCTTTGATTGAACAAGCACCATTCCCATATCATATGTGAACATACCTCTTTTCTTTTTTTCAAATAAATATTCTTCCATCAGTTCATCTGCCTTTTGCTTTCCAAGAAGCTCAGCAGCATCCTCTTTTGCTTCAATAAAGTCCTCTAAGAATTCTTTCTGTAATTTGCCTGTGAGGTAAAAATAGTAAATCACAGCATCAAATGTAACTGCATGAATAGACAGGTCTGCTTTTATCTTAATACCGCTGTTTTCCAGAAGAGCCCTTGCCATGTAAAACATGCTGTAGTAACTGGCATTGACAACCCAAAGCAGGCCATTGAAGCTGGTGAAACCAAGAGACTCCTGCTTTTGAGGGTTAGTTGATAACTCAAATAATGCTTTTGCAGAATCTATTGAATCATAAGCGTTTTTGAGAAAAAAATCCATATGTTCAGACTTGCCTTTTGACTTGATTACGCCTTCGCTGATAAATCTTTTAACTCTGTTTTCTGCTTCTTTTAGCTTTTTTCATCTATCAAAATTTTCACCTCAGAAAACACCAGGATGCCCAGACATTTCCTAGTTTTGGGCAGCAGATATTTTTATCATCTTCCCCTTCCAAGAAGCCTATAAAATAATTCTGCACCATATAATATTATATGTTTATTCAATATCTCATTCATAACATTTTTTTCATCTCTTTTTGAGAGCATTTCATATACGCTTTCAAATCCGATAACTCTTTCCTCGAATGGCAAGTCATAATTTAATGTGATGTTATGCAAGAATTTTTCATGGAATTCTATTTTATCAGTGGCATCCACAATTAGCAATATGTCAATGTCTCTTGGCCTTGCTGATTCTACTGCTGAGCCGAAAACAAGCAGGACAAAGCAATCCTGCTTAATTTTGCTAATAACTTCATCTGCAAAAAATTTAATGCCCTTGAATTTATCAAGAAAATTATCTCTTCTTAAATATTCTGCAAAAGCAAGGGTTTCATGATAAGTCTTGTAATTTAACTTAAGATTCTTATGCTTATCCTGCTCAATAATTTTGAAGCGTATTAATGGCTGTATTGCCCGATGGGCAAGAGATACATGCATTTTTAGCCTTCTTGCTGCCTCTCTCAGAGTAAATGATTCAGTTATATGGCCTGCAAAAAACTGCAATATTTTAGCTGTAGACTTATTAACATACATGTGTTCACCTTTATGTTAACATGTGTTAACTAAATAGTATATAAATATTTTGTTTTTAACTTTATTCATCTCCCTTTTCATCCTGTTTTCCATTTATCTCATTATCAGTATAACTTGCTGAATTACTGTTTGCATTAGCCTCAAAAACAGAAAGATTTAAATACCAAATATGGTTAATATTAACCAAAAATGGATAATCTACTAAAATTAATCCAAACATTAGGAAAAAACCTCAATAATCAAATTCCAATCAGGCAACTTTCCAAAGAATCTAAAGTGCCGTATACTACAACGCACAGATTAATTAATAACAATAAAGAAATATTTATCATTGACCAAAAGGGGAATATTAAATTAGTTTCATTGAATCTTAGAGATAACATAACTAAAAATTACCTTATTTTAGCAGAAAGAAAAGAAACAGAGCAGTACCTTAACAAAAACCCTGAATTTCAAGTACTAAAAAAAGAGATTCCATCTGGAAATTATTCCCTAATATTATTCGGCTCAAGAGCAGAAGGAAAACAAAGAGAAAAAAGCGATATTGATTTATGTATCATCAACAAAGATGGAAAGAAAAACATTAACTTCTCAAAATTTGAGTTATTGTTCAAACTGGAGATAAACCCAATATATCTAAAACACAAAGAATTTAAGCTAATGCTGAAGGAAGAAGAACAAAACCTGGCAAAAGAAATCATTAAAAAACATATAATTTTATATGGCGAAGAATATTTTTGGAATCTGATCTGGAAAAATGGAATTTGACAAAGAATTTTATGAGAAAGAATTTGAGAAATTATTGAAGAAAAAAGAAGGGAAAAAATTTTATATAAAAAATAGCAGTTCAACATTCAAAATAAATAAATTTGTCAGGAAAGGAACCGACAGCCTCGAATTAGCAAATCTTATTAAAGATTCAGATAAAACCGCAAAAGACTATTGGGCAATAACCATTTGCTATTATTCCATGCTTTATATTGCGAAAGCAGCCATTCTAACCAAAGGCTATGAGACTGATGACCATTATGCGACCCAGATAGCATTAGGGCATTTATTAGTTCCAAATGAAATAGAAAAAGAGGATTTAGAATTACTAGAACAAGCCCATAAGATATTTGAGGATGATTACATTGAATATTTTGAAGATGCAAGAAAAGAAAGCTCAATAAGCAGGTATAGCGCAACAAAAGTCTATACTGAGAGAAGAGTTAAAGAAATATTTGAAAACGCAAGGAAATTCATATCACGAATCAGAATCATATTAAATAAATAATTCCTATTCCTCACACACTCACATTTAGCCTCTCTTCCAACCTCTGATTTATCCTAGCACCAAAGCCTTTTGTCAAATCCTTAAACAGCTTCAATACAAATCTTTTTTCCAGAACGCTTGCAGCAGTCATTTTTATGTCAACTATTAGTTTACATATATTAACTAATAGTAATCAATTAAATATTTCGGATTTCACTCTGATTCATAACCACTCATCAGGGTGAAGAAGCGGAAGTTGTAAATGAAACAATGAAAAAATAACACTGCAAAAGACAAAATTTAGTAGAAATAGCAGTGTTAATTTTGTGATTATGAAGTTCATTTCAGTTTTTTCTTGTCTTTTTGCTTAGATAAAAAATTATCTTTTGAAATAACGCTTTTTCCAAGATTTATTTCCAAATCTTCTCTTGCCCTTTTTGCTATGTTCCCGCCTTTGTTTGCCGAATTTTTACATTTATCAAAACCTTTTGAATCTTTTTCTTTGGTTATTGCAGTAGTTGATGCTTCACCAAGCATTGTAAAGATTAATTCTAAATCATTCATATGATCCCTAAGATTCTGATTTTGCTTTTGTAGTTTTTTGAATTCCTTGTATTCACCAACCGTCTTGCCGAATGTTGCTTTGCTTATTTCATTTGTAAGTATTGAGAATTCTTTTTCAGTTTTAATCTCTCTGTTTTTCCACTCATCTGTTAATTCCTGCCTTATTGCTATTCCACGAAGCCTTTTGTCAATCCATTCCTTTGGATAACCTTTAAGCTCATAATATTCCTTAATTCTATCTTGACCAAGCTCAGGATTCTCAATCTCCTCAATTCTCTCATAACCAACCTGTGCTAACCATTGTTTGAATGGTTCTGCTCTTTTAGAAGGGATTGATTGAATTAGCCTAAATATTTCTTTAGTCCTGCCTACATCTGTAAGTCTCATTTTGTTATCAAACGCAAGCATTTTCAAAGCGTGACAATTTGTCACGGTTTCATTTCCCTCTTCCTTTAGTCGTTGTTTCAGTTTTCTCCAATAAGCTGTTGGATCCACACTCTCTGTTAAAACAGCTACAATATCCACTATTGAGAAATACCATTCATCGTTATGCCATATTCTTCTGATTTTTTTGTTTTGAAAAACAACAAGTTTGTTTTTTTCTTTCATTTATAAATGAGTAATTTTTTTATGTTTATAAACTCTACGCCAGGATGTCCAGTGGTAATTGAAAGAATTCTGAAAATAATGTAGAATCTCCAAGTCATAACCACTCTGTAGTGGTGTATAAGTGAAAAGTTTATAAATGAAGAAGTATCATCAATAATTTTTATTCGTTAATTATTCTTATTGTTTCTCTTTGTATTTTGATAACTAAATCTTTAACTTTGTCAAATTGTTCTGTATTGACTTCTGTTTTTACTCCGTAGGTTGATATTTCTCTGTTTTCTCTTATTGTTGGATTAGTTGCTTCTTTATCAACATCTAATGTGTCAAATTGCATTACTAAATCTTTGTCAAAATCCATCTTTTTTTCTTCAATTAATTTTAGTATTGCAGTTATTGTGCAGGATTGATTTCTTGATTCGTATCCATATTTGGCTATTATTGCTAGGAAGCAGTGATATATTGAATAAAAACCTACATTTAATGCCCAGTCATATTTTTCTGCTTTTTCAAGTATGTCCATTACTCCTTTGTTGTATTCAGATTTTTTTATATGTGCTAAAGCTAATGAAATATTTGGTCTAACTTTTTTTAATCGATTTTCGTCATTTAAGCACCATTTTAAGTGTTGGTCTATATGGACCATTTAATCACCTCAATGTATTTTGATGAATTATGAAAAATTAAATTTTCCGATATTATACTGTAAAATATTTTATTATCTTTATTCTTTATTAAATCTTTTTCAGATATTTCAACGTATCTTATTGGTTTTTCAACTAATTCAGATTTTCTGATATCTTCTTTTATTTTATTTATTGATTGGCTTTTTTTCTTATCGTAAATCAGCAAAACATCTATGTCGTTGTATTTGCTGCTTTTTATTGAAGAACCAAAAACTAATCCTAATTGTATATGTTCATTAAATTTACTTAAACTATGCAACAGCACTTTAAGGTATTTGGGAAATTCTTTTATTTCAAGACTAAGCAAATATTCAATAAAATTTAATGCTAACTTATTTGCATAATCAAATTGATAATAAATTGAATTCCCAATCTCTTCTCTAACTAGCAAGTTCTTTTTTTCTAAAGCATTGCACAAATCATTTATGTGCGCGTGGTTTAGTGATAGTTCTTTTGCTATTTGTCTGGCATTGTATCTGTCTTTATAATGCTTAAAAATATGTTTTAATATTTTTATTTCTGTTTTTGTGAAATTTAATTCTTGTATGTTTTTACCAGACATATGTATGGTATTACCAGACAAAGTATTTAAATGTTTCGGTTTCATCTCCATTTAATAACCACTCCACAGTGGTGTAAAAAGCGAAAAGTTTATAAATGATTAAAACAAATAAAATTGCAATATGACAATAACAGATTATCTTGGCGATGCACTAAAAAACAACCACCCAACTGAACCAAAGTTCAGAAAAGGTTATAAGCTAATTGCATCCACATTATCAGCACTTATTCTTACTGCAGGAATGGGTTTTGGAGCTGAAAAAAAGCTAGAATATTCTAAAAACATTTTTCATCCAAGAATAATAAAACACTTTAGTCTGGCACAAAGCAGTGATATATCCAGTGATATATCTGATGTTGTATCTGAAACAAGCACAGATAAAAAAATTAATCTTACTGCTCAGACACCTACGCAAGAAGAATTATACAAACACTATTTTGAGCATGCTCAGACATTTTCTCATGAAAAAGACAAGGAAAGCCAGAAAATGGCTGTTGATTATTTTACAAAAGCAATCAATCTTAACAACAAACAAGCACTTCTTGATTCTCAAACACTTGACACAATCGCTCATAAGTTTTATAATCAAGCAAATGCACTTATTACTCTTGATAAATTAAAGTCTGAAGGCAAGGAAAAAAAGAAGAAAAGTGCTCTGCCATGGATAATCGGAGGGCTTGCTCTTGCAGGAGGAGTTGCAGCAGCAGTTTTGTTAAAGAAAAAACCCGACCCTGTTACTCCAGACACTGACTACAATACAAATCTTAATGTTCAGGTTATTAATCATACTCAGGGAATCCTGGGAAATTATACTATTAATAATGTTATGACAAGCTCTCAGGTGACTATTTCTATTGATGAAATAGTTAATGCTCTTGGGCTTACTAATGTTGATGATAAAAGAATTGCTGTGAGAGGCCCTCTTAATGACTGCAAATATCTTGATTTCGACAGAGACGGCGATGTAATCTTTACAGTGAACAGGAGTCATAAAGATCCCTGGAATTTCCAATACACATTGTTTTTGTTTAACGCAAGCAATGGTACTAATTATGGTTTGATTGATGAACATATTGATGCTGGCTTTGGCAAACTCAGATTTGGTCCTAATGCAACTTTTACCAGAAGATATGACACAGTAACAGGCCCTGAAAATCTTATAACTGAAGTTGTTAATCAGTTAAACTCTGCTTTGTCTTATCCTTGGATGACTTATGGTAGCTTAAAAAAAGTTGACTCTGGTGGAGATTTTTTGGTATATTATGATAAACTAGATAATAAACTAGGAATTCATGGTTCTGGTTCAGGTGGTTATTTTGCTGTTGTTGACCCTAATAATTGTCAAAATGTTAATTCAACTATTAAAGCAATTTGGAATGCTGAAATATTTGAGCTCATGACAGAGACAGATGATTTAGGAGGTAGAAATACAAATTATACAATTACTGATTATAAAACAACAGGCAATCTTAATACTGCTGGCAAAGAATTATTAGCTTATATTTATGTTAAAGATACTCAGACTATTGGTTCTGTAGCAACAAATGCAAATGCTTCTGCAATGGCTATGCTTAATGCAGTTGATATTAACACCAGCATCGAAGGTGTTAATGTTGGCATTGACAGAAATGGACTTAGAGCAGGCATTGGAAATAAAAAAGCAGGAGTAAACACAACCATGGCTATGAGAAACAATCATCTTCAAAACATGACAAATGCTTATTTTGCTTTAAATAATTTCAATGGCCAGATAGGAATGATTCTTACACCTGATAATCAGATATTCTCAGCAAGAGGAGATGCAAATCTTAAAGGAGTTGTTGTAGGCGGTAATGGAATGTATGATGCAAGAACAGGAGCAAACAACATGGGCTTTACAATTGGAACAGCTTCAAAAAACAGCAATAATCTTATTCAAAGAATTCAAGCAGGCTACAACAGAAACTCATCTCCAAATAATCAAAGCCAGGCAGTTACTCTTGCAACTGGATTTCAGATTCCTAATTTAGGCAGCATTGGAGTTACAGGTTCATATACCTCATCTGAAGGCATGTCAAATGCAGAATCATTAAGTGTTGGAATAGGTGCAAATCTTAGCCTGCCATTGATTAAGCAAATCATGATTAATGGAAATTACAAAACAATGTTTATAGATTCAAACCAGTTTAATTTTGCTGACATTAATGTTTCTAAAAAAATCGGGCCTGGAAGACTAAGCTTTGGCCTGGTTGGTGCAAATGGCAGAGTGTATGATGTTAATATATTGTACAGTGCATCTGTCAAGTTCTAAAATTAATTTTGTTTTTTTACCCGTATTGACCTCAAAAACGAAACATTTAAATATATCGTTGCATAAATGAAACACATGTTGCAAAAAAGAAACGATTTCGAGATTGTTGAAGTCCTGAGAAAAGAACCATGCCACCTGAGAAAGATAGCAGAAAAACTAAACCTTATACCCTCAACAACAATGAGAATACTGAAAAAATTAAGAAAAGAAAACATTGTAGATTACAAAACAGAAGGAAAAAACAACAAATATTTCCTAAAAAACAGCCCTGAAGCAGAAATAGCTCTGGTAATGGCAGAACAATACAAACTAACCAAAATAATACAAGAACCAAAGCTAAGAAGAATAATAAAAGAACTAAAAGAGAAAACAAAAGGAGAATTAATAATACTATTCGGAAGCCACGCAAAAAACAAAGCAAAAAAAACAAGCGATATAGACATATACATAGAAACACAAAACAAAAACTTAAAAAAAGAACTCGAACAAATAGATTCAAAACTAAGCATAAAAATAGGAAAATTTGACAAAGAAAACCTTTTAGCAAAAGAAATAATCAAAGACCATGTAATAATACAAAACACAGAAAGATACTATCAACTAATAAAATGAACAAATTTATAACAAAACTAATTAAAGAAGAAAAAATAACTCTTATAGATCCAAGTGAAGAAATAGCAGAATCCTATCACCAAAAATCAAGAAACTCCTTAAAAGCAGCAGAAATACTAATAACACAAGACTTACTAGAAGAAGCAACAAGCATGACCTATTATTCAATGTATAACAAAGCAACAGCATTATTATATTTAGTAGGAATAAAATGCGAAAACCACACAGGAACAATAATATTGCTAAAAGAAATATTTGAAATAGACAACAAAGAAATAAAAGACGCTAAAAAAGAAAGAATAGACAAGCAATACTACACAGAATTCAAAATATCAAAAGAACAAGTGGAGCAACAAATAGAAACAACAAAAGAATTCACAGACCAACTCAACTATTTCATTGAAAACCTGACAGAAGAGCAAAAAAAACAATATAAAGAAAGATTAGAAGAATATTTCTAGAAAACACCATGATAACACCTGAATTAACATGAATTTCAAAAGATTTAAAAAGAATTAACAGTATATTATCCTTTAATAGAATTATATTTATTAATAATTAATAAAAAAGGAGTAGGTGGTGAGTGAAACATGGAAAAAAGGAATTCTCAGAATAATATTTTGTTAATAACAGTCAAAACAATGATTGTCTTATTGATTGCAATATTAACATTGCAAATAGTTCTTGGAGCATCATGCACTCCCAGTGACTGCACTCCTGCATGTATATCAGGATGTGTTTGCACTGGAAATCCACCAAGCATTGCCTGTGGATGTGATTGCGGAACAGGATTTAGCCCTGACGGTAGCTGTTCATGTACTAATGGTAATAATGTAAAAATGTGTGCGCAATCCAATCCTCCAAACCCTCCTTGTCAGATATGTCATGATATTTACCAGACCTGTGAATGTGAATTTAAGAGTGCTACTCCTGTAGGATATCCAAGATGTGTAGACCAATACACAATAAGAGAAGTATTTCCTCTTAGTCTTGGAGGTAGCATTGTGTGCGGTGACGCAGAGTATAGAGATTGTAGAGATGATGGTATTGGCTTTGAGTGTGTTGGCAGTGCAGGCAGTGCACATTGCGAAGTAACAGAAAAAGGATGTCAGTTATGCGGTGATACGACATGGGATTGTACTGGAGAAGATTTTCTTAATGAGAGATGCGGAGACAATACTCAGATTGGAGGCATCGTGGTGGCTAATACTGGATGCAGTATTAATAATGATCTTCGATTCAGATGCTCAAGCAATGTCTGGCGTTCATGCTCAGCACCAAGAGGAACATGGGACTGGACAACAGAAAACCTAATAGCAGGAGATAAGAGAGATGGAAGATGCTGCGACCCAAGCCAAGGAGGAACATATACTTGGAGCTATTGCGGAGACGGAAGAAAAAATACGGCATGCGGCGAACAATGTGATGATGGCAACACAATTAGTGGAGATGGATGCAGCAGCACCTGCAAACTTGATGCATGTAAGGTATGCGGTGACGGCACATGGGACTGCCTGGGAACATTAAGCACTAATCAGAGATGCGGAGACAATACTCAGATTGGAGGCATCGTGGTGGCTAATACTGGATGTAGTATTAATAATGATCTTCGATTCAGATGCTCAAGCAATGTCTGGCGTTCATGCTCAGCACCAAGAGGAACATGGGACTGGACAACAGAAAACCTAATAGCAGGAGATAAGAGAGACGGAAGATGCTGCGACCCAAGCCAAATAGGAGAAAAAAAATGGAGCTACTGCGGAGACGGAAAATGCAACACTGCCTGCGGAGAGAATGGCAACACTTGTATTAGTGACTGCTGCTCAGCAGAAGTGTGCACTTTAGGAACAGGAGACGAGGACTGTGACAGCGAAACCAATTGGGACAGTAGTGACGGTATTCACGGTGACAACAATTGCGCTGTTGGTGTTACGGCTGTAGCTGTTTCTGACACTACTCCTTGCCCTGGCGAAACCATTACTGTAAGTTGCACTTCAACTGTTGCTAATATCAACAGTATTCAAGCTTTTATTGATTCAACAAATATTGAGAGTGGTTTTCTTGGATGGAGCGGTAGTGTAGCCAGATTTCAATGGCCTGCCCCTTCAACAACCGGAAGCCACACTGTAAAGTGCAGTATTGACACTTCTAAATCTTACAAATCAGGCACTGACAAAACCACAACAATTACAGTAGGCGGCTCTAGTTGCTGCTCACAATACACACCCTCAGGCTCAGGAACTTGTGA
The DNA here is from genome assembly GCA_018819305.1 of Nanobdellota archaeon. Taxonomy (GTDB): domain Archaea; phylum Nanobdellota; class Nanobdellia; order Woesearchaeales; family SM23-78; genus SM23-78. The sequence continues at coordinate 27,968 of JAHJQO010000054.1, read as the reverse complement.
AGCTGATACTGCATGTGACTGGTGCCCTGAATGCAGCAGCAGACAATACAGTGGCGGAACAGGTAGATGTGTTGCTACTGGCACTTGCTCATTTGCCTGCAGTGTAGGAAGTTGCACTGCACAATGTGATGCTTCAACTAATCCTTCCTGTACAATAGGAGGATATCCAGGAATAAGAAATTGCAATTTAGCAACATGCTTATGGGGTAGTTGCATTCCCACAGGAACCTGCGGAGACAGTATAACTAATGGCCCTGAAGTCTGCGATAGTGGAGCAGGAAACGGAGTGCCATGCATACCACCATACGGAGGAAGCTGCCAATACTGTAGCGCTGATTGTTCACAACTCCTAACTGTAACAGGTCCTTCTTGCGGAGATGATATTATACAATCACCACCAGAACAATGCGACGACGGAGCAGGAAACGGAATACCATGCACACCACCATACGCAGGAACATGCAACTGGTGCGACAATAGTTGTGTAACTCAAACAGAAATAGGACCTTACTGCGGAGACCTAATAGTGAATGGACCAGAAGCTTGCGAAGGCTCTGCCTGCCAAGCAGGATGCACAACCCAAAGATGCGACCCATCAACATGCCAATACTACAACCCCTCACCAGAAAGCAGTTGCACAGATGATATTGACAATGACTGCGACTGCGCAACTGACGGATGTGATGCAGAATGTCAGGAAGGACAAGGAACCAACAACAGATGCTGCGCAGACGGAGTTGATAATGATGGAGATACTTATATAGATGAAGATGACCCTGGCTGTTGTGACTTATGCCTAACTCCATTTGGTTTTGATGACCCTGCTGCTGCATGCGGAACTCTGACCTTCAACTGGGAACTGAGCCCTCCAAGCATGAATCAAAGATGCTGCGGAGATGATTCACCTTCAGAAAACTTTATATCAACATATATTGCAAGATACACCTCAACATTCTATGCATGCTGCGACCAACCAACAGATTGCGTTGACCAAAATGGAGAATGCCAGTCTGGTGATGAAGAACAATTTGACTTATGCATCAACGGCGTAGATGATGACTGCGACGGGTATATTGACAGAGCAGATGGTTCATGCCAGGGAGTAGTCACAGGAATAATTTTTAATGAAGAAGGATTCAGACTTGATGGAGCTATTGTAACAGGAAGACCAGCAGGACTTGGTGAAGCTTATGAAAGCCAATCAACACTATCAGACTTCAATGGAAACTATGTAATCAACAATGCTCTGATAGGAACATACAACTTTGTAGCAAGAAGAGAAGGATATGACGACGACATAAGAACTGTAACAATATCAACAGCCGGAACAACTTATCAAAACTTCACACTGATAAATGGAAGCTGCCACGCAGACTGCACAGACTACTACAAAAACTGCAACCCAGCATGCGAAGGACAAACCTTCAAAGAAGGCACATGCAACTTCATCACTACATTATGCCACAACAGACCCAAAGACTTTGTAGTAAGATATGAAAACACAACCACAGGAATGATGCATGAATTTATTTGCTGTGACGGCCTGGAAACAATAAACCCAGTCATAAAAGCAACTGTAACTTCACAAATAGAAAACATATATGACTTCGTAGCCAAAGTCAAATACAGAGGAAGCTTTGCAAACTTCCACATGCTGGTATGGAACTCTGAAGATTAAAAAAATCAACACATCTCCTCATTCTAAAAGGAGAGATATGCTTTTTTGTAATTCTATAACCAAAACATTTATATATAAGATTATCTTATTGTAAGAAAGTAAGACAAGTGGAGGTTAAAATGATTGTTGAAACAATAAAAATGTCATCAAAAGGACAGGTTGTGATACCCAAAGACATCAGAGAGAAGATATGCGCAGACGAAGGCACTGTTTTTGCTGTTGTTGGAAGTAAGGATTCTGTAGTTTTGAAAAAAATAGCAACTCCTTCAAAAGAAGAGCTGATAAGAGAATTAGAAGTAATTGGCAAAGAAGGGGCAAAAAGAGCAAAAAGGCTCGGGATTAAAGAAAGTGATGTCCCTGACTTAATCCATAAGTCAAGAAAAGCAAAATGAATATCACTGCAGATACAAATTTTCTTATCTCCTCTACTCAATGGAATTACAGTGTGGCTCATAAGCTGCTGCAAAAACTAATCAGAAATAAGTTTGAGATATTTACTACAAAAGACATTCTTGAAGAGTTTGCTAATGTGCTAAACAGAGATTTTCAATATAATCAAAGCGAGATTGAGAACATCCTTAGTAAAGTAATGCAATTTGCCACAATAATAACCCCAAAAATTAAGGTTCAAGTTATAAAAGATGACCCGGATGATGATAAGGTAATTGAATGTGCTTTAGAAAGCGAATCAAAGTATATTATTACTTATGATAAGCACTTGTTAAAACTCGGCAAATATAAGGGAATCAAAATAATCACGCCTGAGGAAGCCATCCTGATTCTTTAAGCAGTCCCTATAACCAAAATATTCATACATAAGATATTCTTACTGATAAGACAATATTATCAAGAGGTAAAAAATGGAAAATATTGAAATCACAAGCGTAAGTTCAAGAGGACAGGTAGTTATCCCCCAGAGTTTAAGAAACAAACTTAAAATTCACACCGGAGAAAAATTCATTGTTATCGGAGAAAACAACACCATTGTATTGAAAAAACTGGAAATGCCTACTTTCACAGGAATTGATAAACTCCTTAAAAAAACAAGAGATTTTGCCAAAAATAAAGGAATAAAAACATCTGATGTGGAAAGCGCAATTAAACAAGCCAGGAAAAAATGAGAGTGGTTCTTAATACAAATGTGTTTATCTCAGGAATTTTTTGGGAAGGCAATTTCTTATTGTATTTAAGAAATTTCATCTGATTTTAATAGGATGAAAAAATGCCTTGATAAAAGATGCAGGTAGAAAGTAAGGCAAAAGCAAAACATTTAAATAATACTAAGCTTTAACTTAAGTAAAATGGGACTGCCATCAAAAGAAGAAAGAATATTGGAGCTCTTTTTCAATGAGCCATCCCGCCAATGGCATTTCAAGGACATAGTAAAAACTGCAAGTATTAGTGAACCAGCTGCGAATAAATGGCTTAACAAACTGCTTAAAGAAAGCATCATACATAGAACAAAGCCCAAAGATAAAATGCCTTATTTTCAGGGCAATTTCAGACAGGAGAATTACCGCAACAAAAAAAAGATTTATGCTATGCAAAAGATGTATGAAACAGGTCTGTTAATGAAACTTCAGCAGCTAAGGAATGCCCGGGTTATTGTGATTTTTGGCAGCTTTGCTCGGTCAGACTGGAATACTCAAAGCGACGTGGATATCTTTGTTTTGGGTGATTCGGAAGATCTACGATTCGGCACTCTTTGGAGAGGACTAGGCTTCCAAGGAAAAGCAAGAGAAATTCAAGTTCATAGTTACAAATCAGTCCAAGATACAAGGAAGATACATTCTGGATTAATGAAGAATGTAGTCAAAGGATATTTTGTCAAAGGAAATATATTTGACATTGCAGAGGTGAAAGCATGAAACATATAAAAGATTTAGACAAAGTTTACAATCAGTGTGTTGCAGAAGGAAATTTGCAAGAGCCAGAAGAAATTGATTTTGAGAAGGCTAAATCATTGCTTGATAATGTGAAACAAGACATGGATACGCTAAAAGATACCATACCTATAATGGAGAAGAAAAAGAATGTTAGCATGATATGGAGCAGCCAATATGAAATTATGCGGCAATTGGTGCAAGGCATTCTTCTCCTTGAAAAAATTCGTTCAGAGAATCATCAATGTTTGTATGCCCACATCTGCACAAAGCATAAAGAATGGGAAATTGACTGGGAAACTATCGAAATCATGAGATTGTTAAGAAATGGTGTGCATTATGAAGGCAGGCCTGTTAGTGCTGAAACATGGAAAGAATATAAGCTGAAGTTTCAAGTTTATATACATGCTTTTATTAAGATACTCAAGCAGAAACTCGATGATTTTAAGTAATTTCTTTTTTTATTCTCTTTATTAGTTTTCAGATTTTTCCTTTGATATACCTGAGGATTAAAAAAGTTTTTATTTTTTTATAGGATTTTTAGTATATGTAGGACAAGAAATAAATATTTTACAAAAATAAACCAAATTTAAAGCAACACAGATATATGAGAAAATAATTATTCATATTTCATCAAGCCATTTCATAATGTACATATTAAGTTCTTTGCTGTTTTCAAAATTATGTCCTTTTTGGCATCTAATCAATTTAATATTATTGCAGCTTTCAGACATCCTTTCAGAATTTGAAAATGGAATTTTTTTGTCTGCCTCATCATGAAAAATCAGAATAGGCACAGACAGCAAATCAATAAATTCTTTATTAACAGACTTCTCAAAAAAACCTTTAATATTTTTAAACAGGACATCTTTTTTAAACTCATTAACTGTAGAAAACTTTATTGCAGGTGCAAATAGAATGATTCCCTTAATTAAATCAGAATTCAAAGTTAATGCAATTCCTCCGCCAAAGCTTCTTCCTGCAAGAAATACTTGATTTTCTGCACTTTTCTCCTTGATAAGAGCTAATAGTTTTTCATGCAATGAATTCAAATTTAATTCCTCTAATTCTTCAATAGAAGACCAAGGAGAAAACAAAATAAAATCAACATTAGAAATACTAGATAATGTATTAATCAAACCATTTTTTTCATCTTCATGAATTCCCGGAACATATATTATTATTCTCATTTTGAAAGCGTTGTTATATCTCTACTTTGTAAACAGTAAAGAATATCATTCAAAATAAACCAATTCCTGAAAATTTTTCTCAGAATCTTTTTTAATTCTCTTTGCCACAGATTTAGGTCTAAAGTCTATTTCGGAAAATTTGTCCAAATCAATCCACTCAACACTCTTAACCTTACCACCGTCTTTCTCGCCCTTGATAATTTTTCCACTTTTATGTTTTGCCAGAAAAAACATATTCAAAACACGTTCATTAGATTTTTTATCTTTAATCCAGTCATTAACATATATCAATTTCACAATATCGACAGTTAATCCTGTCTCCTCTCTCATCTCCCGAATAGCACAATTCAAGATAGTCTCACCTGATTCAATTCCACCTCCAGGAAACAAATAATATTCACCATCAGCATACTTAGAACGAATACATAACACCTTATTATCCTTAAATAATACAACACAAGGTCTAATTGCGATTTTTTCTGCCATCATGCATAATATCCCATATTTGACTTATAAATTTTTTGATATAAAAAAGTTTTTAAACTATTATTTTCTTCTTTTATTTGAAAGAGAATGAGTGATATAAATATTAAAGTTTTCAAGGCTTATGATGTAAGAGGAATCTATCCTTCTGATCTGAGTGAAAAAGAAGCTGCAGCAGCAGCCAAGGCTCTTGCTTTTTTTCTGCAGGCAGACAATATTGTTATTGGCAGGGATGCAAGAACTTCTTCTCCTGCAATTCACAAGGCAGTTGTTGATGCATTAGTTGATGTTGGTGTTGATGTATATGATATAGGGCTTTGTTCCACACCAATGCTTTATTATGCAATTGCCAAAAAAGGATTTGCTGGCGGCATAATGATTACTGCTTCTCATAATCCTCCAGAATACAATGCTCTGAAAATGGTCAAACATCCAAATATTCAGTTGTCAAGCCCTGGTGACATGGATGAAATCAGAAAACTAGTTGTCAATGATGCTATTGTTAATGAAGTAAAAGAGAAAAAAGGCAAAGTGCAGGAATTTGAAATCCTGGATGAATATGTTGAAGAACTGAGTGAAAAATTCAGCGAGGTCAAAGGATTGAAAGTTGTTGTTGACTACGGCAATGGCATGGGTAGTATTAATGCAAAGCCTGTTTTTGAAAAGCTTGATATTGAAGTTATTCCATTATTTGAGGAAATTGACTGCACTTTTCCAAATCATCCTGCTAATCCTCATGATTTAGAGAATTTTGATGACTTAAGGAAAAAAGTTGTTGAAGAAAAAGCAGACCTGGGAATTTTCTTTGACGGCGATGCAGACAGGTGTTATTGTGTTGATGATACAGGAGAAATTGTTTTCACAGATATTCTTATTGGAATTCTTATTCCTTATGAACTCAAAGGAAGAAGCGATAAAAGAGTTTATTATGATTTAAGATTCAGCAAGATAATTGAAGATGTGCTAAAAGAGAATCATGGACAAGGAACCAAGATGCGGGTTGGCAATCCTTTTTACAAGAAAAAACTCACAGAAGAAGGAGGGGTTTTTGGCGCTGAGCTCTCAGGCCATATTATTTTTCAGGACCATTATGCAATTGACGACGGCTTATATGCTGCTCTTAAAGTCATGAAAGTATTGGTGCAGAGCAGGAAAAAACTTTCTGAGCTTGCAAAGCCTTTGCAAAAATATTTTTCAAGTCCTGAATTCAACTTCCGTGTCAAAAACCCTAACATGACTCTTGGCAAACTAAGGCATGCTTTTCCAGATGGAAAAAACCTTGAGATAGACGGACTTTATGTTGAGTATCCTGACTGGTGGTTCAGCCTGAGAAAGAGCAATACAGAACCTATTGTAAGATTAAGACTAGAAGCAGATACAAAAGAAAAACTTGATGAAATGAAAGAAAAGATTATTTCTATGATTAAATAAGATGAAAAATAACATGCTAGAGCCAGAATTAAGGCAGGAATTTGTTGAGAAGATAAAAAAAATCAGCAAAGAAAAAAGCATTCATGTAGAAGACTTTGCCAAGAGATATGGAATATATATTAGATTATTTTTCTGACTTTATCCTTTAACCTTAGAACCAGCAGGCAGAGCTCTTAATATATCATCAAGTTCTCCGCCAATCTTTTTTCTTATCAGCTTTGCAACATCACTGAGTTTTTCATTGCCCTGCTCAATTTCAACAAACTCTTTGCAGTTCTTTTTTACTGCACTCAGAGGCCCGCCCATAACTTTGCCATCATAAATGCCTATTGCATAGCTCATTCCAGGATGATAATATTTTGTCTCTCCATAAATCATAAATGCTCCTTTAGTAAGAGTGCCGCCGGATTCAATTTGTTTGCTCACCTGGTCTGGTTTTACATAAAAAACATCAATTGTACTCATTCCCATTTTCCATCCTTTAGAAAAAACTGCTGTGAATTCAGCAGCTTCTCGCATCGTGGATTCAGGTAGTTCTCCTTTTTTTAATTCTCTCTTGACAATCACAAATGGACTGCCTCTCATATCAGTATGAAAAACCAAGTCATCCTTATCAGAATATTTTTTGATAACAATTTCATTAGTTGTAGCATCTCTGCCTCCAATAACCAGAAAGCCATCAGAACTCACAAACCATCTGAACTTTTCAAACCATTCTTTTTTAACATTCTTCTTGACAACTGTTTTCTTTTCAACTTCCTGTTCTTCCAAAGAACTAAGTTTCTTCTTGTAAGTATCAATGGCTTTTTCAACGCCTTCAATCTTCTTCTTGGCTTTTTTTGATTTCTCAAAATACTCAGCAGCATTCTCTTCAACAGACTTGCGAATATCAAGGCTTATTTCCATAATAGCCAAAGTAATACATACAACTTAAAAAACTTTGTTATTCAATAGCTTTAATGCAAAATTATTTAAATTTCAATAACTAATTTTAGAATTATGGATTTAAACATAATAGTTCAAGAATATAAAATTTCAAAAGAAGGTGGAGAATCAGAGTTCAGGACGTTGAAGAATAGGCTTTCAGATGTTCCTGTTGATTTAAGTAAATTTGAAGAAAGGCTTGAATCTTATGGCTGTGGCTTTAATGATATGATAATTCGAGCAGAACTATATGACCCCCGGATGAGATTACCATTACTTGATGAATTAGTGGATTTTGAAGAAGCAGATGCGATCGTATCTGAAATTATCCTTCCACATCCCATAATCTACCTTCAGGGGGAATCTATTTCAGAATCATTCTATGAACATAATAAAAATAAGTTAGGAGAAATGATATTACCTGATAAAAAAGACGCAACTGCACAAGTGTTAAGCAGTATTGAATGCGATGGAGCGGCCATTCTTTACAAAAAGAATGAAAACATGCATTATGTTGAAATGATTTTAACAAAAGAATTCTTGTAGAACACATCAGCATTTAGGCAGGTCGCCCAGCTCATAGACTGGATTCTCACAAGGAACAATTTCATTTTTATGCTTGATACTTGGAATCAAGCCAATGTATGTTTTGCCTTCAGGCTTCACATATGAAATGTCTTTTTGCAGAACACCTCCAGGAGGAAGCTTTGAATTTTTTAATGAAATATCATTCTGAATATTCTGATCAATAACCCTGACAGTGACTGATTCCACAGCTTTATCAGTCTTCACACTCATTTTAATCATGTTCTCAGCATAGCACAAATAAGGACTGATAATAAAGCTGATGGTAGAACAATCAGGACCTGAATTATCTTCACCTAAACTAGAACTCCAGTTCATAATCATGGCTCCAAGAGCAACTGCAAAAGCAATTAAGAGTACTGTAGCTATCAAAGGAGACATTCCCTTCTTTTCATGAGAAAAACTATCAAGCCCACTATGAATATCCAAATATTCACCTCTTTTTACGCGTATAATTGCATATTACGAAAATAGGTTTATATATTTTTCTGTTGCTCCTTATTGAAATAAGCTTCATTTCAGAATGATTTATAAGGTTTCTCTACTTTCTGGTCCCTAAAATGCAGGCAAATAAAACAATTTCCAAGCTTAATGATATTGTTAACGCATCTACAAATGAAGCTACTTTGAAGTTATTTCGCAAATTTCTCTTGGACACTGGTGAATGCGAAAAAGATTCGCTCCATATTTATACAGATAATAATCTATTTATTAAAAAAGATGATTTTCCAATCATTAACCAAGGAACAAGACAGGTATTAGCTGACATTGGTGAAGGTTATTTGATTAAAACCAGGATTAGATATCCTGAATTTGATTATTATGTTATTGATAATGAACATTATATTCCAGATATAATTCAAAGTGAAAAAAACTTGAAAGCATTTGGTTTTAATGTGCCTAAAAACTATTTTATCACTGCAAAAGATGGAATACTATCCTCATCAACTAATCCTAATAGCATTTATTTTTTGGTTACTGAAGATTTAACAGAAAAAGGAAAATATGATCTTGTTGAATATTCAAAAGAAGCAGCAGAATCAGCAATTAATGCCAAGCATGGTTTTGCACAGTCTTGTGAAAATGCAATTGAATTCTTAGTGGGACTTTATCATCTGGAATCTCACGTAGATAAAATAAATGAGTTAATTGGAGATTACAGACATAAAGTCTATAGTTTTGATGAGCAATCTAAACGAAATTTCTCATATGTAGAAGTTTCACATAGATTGATTCTCAATGGACATATAAAGGAAGAGAAAAAAGCAGGACCTGAAGTAGCAGTCAGACACATGTTCTTTATTCAATTTGGTGAGTATCGATTTGGAACTTTATATGCTGGTGATTTAGACCATGCATTTCTTATAAATCGTTAGTTTCTTTCAAACAAAGCAAGAATAAAGTATTAACTCACTCAACAATTATATAATCATAATCTCTTTTAAGCATTTCAAGAGTTTCTGCTGTTCTGGATTTAATTGCTTTATACAAATCAACAGGAACTCCGATGTTAGGAAAATCAGCAAGATTGTCAATTAAAAAAAGTTCTGGCTGTTTAATTTCTCGCATATCAGGTATGATCTTAAGCATCCAGTGAGTCCTGTGCGGTGGGTTTTTACTGGCAAGCCTGGTGATTTCATCATAATCATGATTTCCTCCTTGATAGCTTCTGTTTTCAAGCAAAGAACAGGTTGCATCAACTGCGCCAACAAACATGTCTTCTCTTGAAGCGCCCCGAATTGGTTTTGTAATATCCTCAGGATTAGGATTATTCCATTTTCGATGATGATACTGTTGCCTGTGCAGTTCTCTTGAAGGAGAAATGTATTTTTCAAAATCAACTTTTGGCTCTCTTAATGCCAAGGCAAATCCTTTGATAACATCCCATTCAAATTTATTGCCAAAACCAACCAAGTCATGCGGCCTTTCAGGGTCCTTACTTCCCAATCCTAACTTATCCAGAAAATATTCAACATGAAAACTATGTTTTAAAGTTGTTAACAACCAAGTTCTTACTTCGTTTTGAGTTGGAATTAGTTCAGTCTCTTGCATCTTATGAATAGCGAAAACAAATTTGTTTAAAAAACTTATTCTGAAAAAAAGAAACCTTTAAATAGAGTTCTTAATGACCTATTTCTATAAGGGGGTGAGTTTAATATGTGGTTTTATTGGGTTATAGGAGTTATTGTTCTAATTATTTTGAGTAGTCTAAAGGTTGTTAAGGAGTATGAGAGAGGAGTCAGATTTCTTTTGGGAAAGTTCAGCGGAGTTATGAAGCCTGGCTTAAGAATGATTCTGCCAGTCATCCACAGCTGGCAAAGAGTTGACATCAGAGTCAAAGCAGTTGATGTGCCTGATCAGGAATGCATTACAAAGGACAACATAACAGTCGGCATTAATGCAGTTATATATTATAAAGTGAGTGAAGCTAAAAAAGCTGTTATTGAAGTTGAGCAGTTCCAATGGGCTGTGAGCCAGATAGCTCAGACAACTATGAGAAATATTGTTGGAGAAGTAGAGCTTGACCAATTACTAAGCGAGAGAGATGAGATTTCTAAAAAAATACAACTCATTGTTGACAAAGCAACAGACCCTTGGGGAATAAAAGTTGATAATGTAGATTTGAAAGACATTACTTTGCCTCAGGAGATGAAAAGAGTCATTGGAAAGCAGGCAGAAGCTGAGAGAGAGAAAAGAGCTGTTATCATCAAAGCCCAGGGAGAAGTCATGGCTGCAAGTAACATGGCCAAGGCTGCCAATACATTGTCAGCAGCACCAGGCGCACTACATCTCAGAACTCTTCAAACAATCAATGACCTCAGTAGCGACCAGAGCAATACAATAATCTTTGCACTGCCAGTCGAAGTGCTGAGAGCATTTGAAGCTGTAGGGATGAAGCTTAATAAGAAAAAGGGTTAAAATTTTTTATTTTTCTTATACACAATCACGCGTCATTTTCATAAAAAAATCATCAATTAAAGGCAAAACTCTTTGGCTCTAACGAGCCTCGTCCTTCGATAAAAAAACATCTCGGGAGCGCATAACATTGATTAAATCGAATTTAGTTAAAGTTTTCCTTTTTTATTTTAGCCGCGCGCTAGTCCTAATGAACATCTAGAGCTTCGCTTCGAAATTTATGAGGCACTTTTTTAAATATTCCTTCATAAACTTTCCCTTTTATTGGAAAAGAGTAATCTTCTCTTGATTTTTTTTCTAAAAATCCCTTTTTAATCATTAACAATCTTATGTTCTCAGAATCTATTCCATGCTTTTTTCTTGTTGGTTCTCTAATATGAACTAATCCTTCTTTTTTTAGACTATTTCTCAAAATATCAACAACATTTTCTTTTTCAACAATATCATGCAAAACATAATGAATCACTATAACATCATAATAGTTTTTTCCTTTGAAATCTAAAACATCTTCAACTCTAAATTCAATATTTCTTAATCTATTACTTGCTTTGTCAACCCAATATTTAGAACTGTCAATACAAACTAATTCTCCTAAAGATAATTCTTTAGCTAAGAATCTTGATAAATTTCCACCACCACAACCAATTTCAAGAATTCTTTCATCACCCTGCAAGTTCATCTCATCAACATACTTTCTATAATTAAAATACGCTAAATTTCTAATAAAGTAGTCATCTAATTTTTCTGCGAAATTTGGCATTTTAGAAAAATTATTTTTCTCGATCATCAATCAATGCTCTGGGAACTTCAATTAAAGTTTCACCTTCTCCAATTTTCTTCTCGAGTTCTCCAAATCCAACTTCAGATACATTAATAACTTTTCCAACTATCAAATATACATCTTTTCCTCCTATTGTGGCTTCATAAGCAGAAGGACAAGCAGCAGCAGCACATCTCATTTCTTCAGGAGTTGTTTCCCTCACTCCCTGATAAATTGCAGGACAAGCAACAGCAGCACATCTCATTGGTTCTGGTGTTATTTCATTTATTTTGTATTTCATTTTATGCATCCCTGTAATGGAAAATATCAACAACTATCTAAATATTTCCTTCAAAAACTTTGAAAAAGTTAAAAGAATAATAGAAATATTTAAATATATAGGGATTTTAACTATTTTATGAACTTAAAAGAGACAGATTATAAATTATTGAGTTATTTGTATCATAACTATGATGAACCCCTGTCTAAAATAGCAAAAAATACAAAACTTTCAAGAGACCAAGTTGGATATAGAATAAATAAATATCTGAAAGAAGGACTAATAAGAAAATTTTCCCCTGTTTTTGATTGGAGTAAATTGGGTTATGATGTCTTCATAATTTTACTCTTGAAATTTGAAAAATCGAAAATGGCAGAAGATTTTTCAAAAGACTTAAATAAAAGTAAAAATTGTATGTCTTATGGAAAAGTTTACGGAAAATATGATTTATACTTAAATTGCATATTCAAAGACGAGAAAGAACTTAATGAATTTATTTCTAAACTTTTTGAGAACGAAAACCAGTTTATCATTGACTATATTCTCATAAAACCTCAATTTATTGAACTGTATCCTTTAAAATTCTTCTATGATATAAATAAAGAAGATTATGAAATAATTTCTTCAGATTCAAAAAATGAGATAAAACTAGATAAAACAGATTTAAAAATTTTAAAAATTCTATCTGAAAACGGGAGAACAAAACTAATCGACATTGCAATAAAATCAAAAATCTCAAGCGTGCTTGCTTTGTACAGGTTAAAAAAACTAAAAAAAGAAAAAATCATTTTCGGAAACAGAATTCAATTTAATATGTCTTCACTAGGTTATTTTTTTACCCTAATACTTATTGATTTTAGAAATTTCTCTAAAAAAAATAAGGAAAAAATAAAATACTTTGCTAAAAATTCTAAAGATACAAATTCATTGATTTTTAACTTACAAAAGCCAAATTGTATAATTCAGCTTTTCCACAAAGAAGAAGGAGAACTTAGAGATAATGTGGAAAAAATAAAGGAATTGTTTAAAGAAGAATGCATAGAAATTAATGTTTTACAAATAGGAGAAGATCTAGAAAAAGTAAGACCTTTACCTTTCATACATTAAATAAAAAATTGCCTATCTTCTTTTAGAAAAAGAATACAAACTTGCGCGTAAATCAAATAGAGCCTTAAGATGCATTAATTAAATTTTTTTTATTTCCACTCCTCCAAAGCATCCTCTTCAACAAAATGAAGCTCAGAAGGAACAATTCGTGAAGAAGGTTTAAATTATTTTATTTTTTTCAAATCACTCAATTAATTCTATTGTTTCTTCGCAGAATTTGCCATGCGGTCTAAGGGTATTGTATTTTCTTGAAAATGTAAGCTTTGGATGTATCTTTTTAACAAACTCATTCACTGAATTCTCCCATCCTTTTTTGCATATTTCTCGCGTGTCCAAACCCAATTCCTTGCATGCTTCGAGAACAGGACACCAATTATATGACCTATAGGTTATTTTCTTTTCATCTTCGAAAATAATAGGCACTTCAGATAAATCAATTTCCATTTTCTTAATAAGAAGAAAGTAGGCTTTCTTAACAATAGAAGGTTCATCAACATCTCCCAGGTTATTTTCAAGCCAGTTAAGCCTTTTCTTAGTTAAATCAGAATTAATCTTTGAGAAATCATTGGAGTTATTTGCTTCTAGAATTTGTTCTTTAATTTTCTCAATTACTTCTCTTTTATTCATATCAATCAACCCATCTCTTCAAAGCATCTTCTTCCATAAAATGAAGCTCAGAAGGAACAATCAATGAATACAGTGGCTCTCCAAAGTCGACTTTGAGAAGCTCTCCTGCTGTTGCATAGACAATCTTTGGCTCAGGACTGCCTAATCTTGCAACACCAATGCATTTTGTGTCTTTTGTAAATATTTTCTCATTTCTTTTATCTTCAACTCTCAAAAGATATTCAATTGCTTCTTTGACAGTCATGTACTTATCACTCTCAGAATCAATGTCAAGAAGACAGAGTGTATGCATTTTAGCAGCTTTGTTCTGCTTGATAAAATCGTAAGGTGTCTCTACATTTTCATTGTGATATGGAATGCTTGTTGTCTTGCCATATTTATATAATTCCAAGCCAACGATTCCGACAGCATTTAGTATAGATGCGTTGTTGATAACAATCACTTCAATATCTTTTTCTTTTGCTCTTAGATAAATATCTGTATGTGTGGTCGCACCAAACACGTCTCCAATCACTAAGAGCGCGACGTTCTTTGTCTTTGCAGGATTAAGTATTTCGTCAGCATTCTTTTCTACTAAATCACGATTAGCAAGAATAATCTTCTTGCCATAGAACTCTTCAAGCTCTTTAACATCAACACCAAGCTTAGAAGTATAACTCTCAAGAAAAACTTTGTCGCACTGCTCAACTGCTTCCAGGCCTTTGACAGTTATGTCTGTCTCATCCCAAAGCCCGATTCCTATCATATATAATGTCATACAATATCAGAAAGAAGAGTGTTTTTTAAATTTAATGCATGAAAACCAAAAAACATATAACTGATGTAACCACTTCACAGTAGTATGAAATTAGTTGATTTAGCAACAATAGAAAATGTAAGAGAATATTTCCTAGAAAAAGGATATCCTCAATTCACAGTAGAATTAGGAGGCGAACGATTCAAGTATTTTGAAGTCTCACAATCAGAAGAACCAAGACTGCCAAAGTTTGCCACTATGCTAACTACAGGAAAAGAACAAGACGGATATCTTGCAGGAGTAGCAGACACTGTAGATAAGAAATTCCAGCCATACTGGATGTTCCATGAATTCTATGAAGCCTTTAGAACACAGAATTTAGAAATCACAGAACAATGTCCAACATCACTAAAAAGAGAATTAATACTAGTACCGAAGGAAATAAAAAAAGATTATATACTGCAAAGAAGAGAATTTTTTGAAAAACTCGTGCCCTATGCAATTAATAACAATTATCCTCAAAGAGAAATATATGGATTTGGAAAAAGCTATGACCATCTGGACAGAATAGTTAGAAAACTAGGACTGGAACAAAAACAATTAAGTCAAATGCAAGAATAAAAAATATTTTATCTTCTCTGTTCTAATCTCTGCAGCACAAGAAGGTCTTCGGTGGTGAGTTTCATGCCTGTCTTCATCTTTTCATCAATTTCTTTTTTCTTGTCAGAAAGGCTTTTCTTTTCAAATTCCTTGACGCTCTCCTCAAACTCAACCTTGTTCTCTTCAAGCTTCTTCTTGACAACTCTCAATTCTTCAAGCTTGACTTTAATCTCATTGCTTGCTTCATTAAACTCAGTCTTATATTTCTCAAAAGCCTCTTTAATCTCAGTCTCATCTTTTCTGAACTCATCAATACCTTTGTACTTCTCAATGAGTTGTTCATGATGTTCCTGGCTCTGCTTAGCCTCTTCCTGGACTTCTTTATGAATAGCATTGGCTTTTTTCTTAAGCTCGTCAATCTCTTTGGACTTCTGCCTTATCTCTTTGTTTTTTTCAACAAGAACTTTGACTTCATTGTATTTCTTTTTCAGATCCTTAATTGTCTTCATGAACTCCTGCTCTTTTTTAAAGCTCATAGGTTCTGTCTGCATTTTGAATTCCATGGCATCAATTTGTTTTTTAAGCTCAAAAGGATCATTCTTAATGCCCATTTTACTTTTTATCTCAGCAAACTCATCCTTTAGTTTCTTAATAAGAGCAACTTCTTTGTTAACTGCAGCATTAAAAATATCTCTCTGCTTTTTCTTCTCGCGAACATCCTTGGTAAGGACATTTCTTTTTTGCTTAGAATCAGTCAGCTCATTAATCCTTGACTTAATTTCTCTGCCAAGGCCGTCTCTTCTCTTAAACAAGCCTTCTTTCTGCTTAGTAATAGAATTAAGTTTTTTTCTAAACTCAAGAACTTCGTTCTCTTTAGTTTTCAACTCATCCAAAAGTCTTTTCACTTCTGATTCTTCTAGCATTGTAACATTCCACAAATTCATTTATAGTTCGGAAAAACATTTTAAGTTAAAAAAAAATTAAATAATTTATTTATCCGAACAGAGCGCCCAGTCCAGCTGCTGCTGCTTCTGTTGAAGGTTCCTCTACTTTAGGTTTGGCTTCTTTTTTAGCTTCTCCTGCAGGTGCTGCTGGAGCAGCTGCTACAGGTGCAGCCATTGCTGCTGTCTTAATAGCCTCTTCTATGTTAACGCCTTCAAGTGCAGCGACCAAAGCCTTGATTCTTGCATCATCAGGCTTGACGCCTGCTGCTTCCAAGACTTTTTTTACTGAACCTTCATCAACTTTTTGTCCTGCTTTGTGTAAAAGCATTGCCGCATATACATATTCCATTTTTACTCCTCCTTATTCGCCCGTTTTTGGGCGCTTTGTATAATTTTTTTATGTTTTAAGTGATTAGTCAATATATCCTAACAAATATAATTTAAGTTCGGGCTCTATCTCCTCTTCAATCATATGATTAACAATATCAGTTACAGGATAATTACCATGCCTATGAGTGTTCTTAACAAGAGAACGTGTGCTTTCATTCACATACAAACTAGCACTTAGGTTTATTTCACTGTCTGAAGCATCTCCTTTATCCTCATCTTTTATCACTTGCAATGCATAGTCAACAATTAATCCATCTTTTCTCCTAAAAGAAGCCACACGCGCTGATTTTTCAGCTATTGGTTCTCCATAAGGAATAAAGTCAAGTTCTACAAAGAGGTCTTCTAAGGGTTTAATAATTTCCTCTAATCTTTCTGGATTCATTTTTTTGTCTCCCCACTCACTGATTGGGTTTCCTTTTTCTCTTCTTTAACTTCTTCTTTTTTTTCTTCAGCTTTAGACTCTGCCTTCGGCTCTTCTTTCTTTTCTTCTGTCTGCTTTTCTTCTTTAAC
This sequence comes from Nanobdellota archaeon, assembly GCA_018819305.1. Lineage (GTDB taxonomy): Archaea > Nanobdellota > Nanobdellia > Woesearchaeales > SM23-78 > SM23-78. The sequence continues at coordinate 10,924 of JAHJQO010000054.1, read as the reverse complement.
TTCTTCTTTTTTCTCTTCTTTTGCTACAGCCGGTGCATCAGGAACCTTTGCTTTCAAAGCATTTGCCTGAGCTTCTGCCTTAGCCAACACTTCGCCAACATTATCACTTGTCATAATATTTGCTTCTTTTGCAACAGCTCTTGCTTCTGAGTGAGCTTTGCTTAGCAATAATTCAATTGTGTCTTTAATTGGCAGTGCGATGAACATTGCAAGGTTGAAAGATTCGCTTGCAGCGCTCTTAATGTTATTAATATATTCTTCTTCATCAATATCAAGTATTTTTTTATCCAGGATTTCTCCGTTTTCAAAAACAGCAAGCACATTCAGTCCAATCTCCATAGGCTCGATACCAAGTCTTGTGAGCAGTCCTGCTAATTTCGTACTTACTTCATCGCCTTCATGAGCAACAAGAGAATCCTCTTTAATAACAACTTTTCCAGCATCAATACCTGCTTTTATCTTAAAGCTTCCAAGCTCTCCAATAACAGGGCCAGGGCTAAACCCAGTTGGACCTGCAGGCACAATAATATCATTAGGCGCTGTCTGGCCGCCTTTAATAGACGCAGTAGACTTATTCTTTTTAATTAATTTGTATAAAGCAAAAGGATTCTGATCAGTAAAAAGCAATGCAGGCATTCCCTTGACATATTCTTCAAGTTTTTTTATACCGGGTTTTTTGCTGGCTTCTAAAGCAAGCTTTATGAATCTCTTTTTGACCATTACTAATGTAACATTTGCCCTTAACTGAGACCTCATGTTAGTAAGCTGTTTTGAAGGAAGACCCCTCATATTAACAACTCCAACAATAGAATTTTTGTCAATAAGATCAACCATTCTCTTGACAAGTTTTTTCTTATTATCAGGAACACCTTGTCTGCCTTTGTTTTTAGCAGCAGCAGGCTTAGCCAAAGGCTTTTTTGTTTCCTTGACTGGTTCTCCTTCCTTAATAACTTCTACGTCTACCATTTTACTTGTCTAATTTAATTGGTTTGCCCATTGTAAGTTTCAAATAGACAACCTTAACATTGTTCTTCTCACCAGGCAGGTGATGTACTAATTGATCATAAATATAAATGATATTGTCTGCAACATGATCAGGGTTCATTTCCTCAGTTCCCACTCTCAATTGAACTAAAGGTATCTTTTTAGCAGAAATCTTCAAAGTCTTTTGCAGATTCTCATGCAAAGCTTTTAGGTTGGCTCCTTTCGGAGGCACAACACAGCCTGCTTTTGGGTTTGGCATTTTTCCCCTGACTCCAAGGTATCTTCCGAATGTCTGGGCAACCTTAGCCATGATATTTGCCTGTGCAATAAAGAAATCATACTGATCTGCAAGTTTTTTTGCCTTTTTCTTGTCATAATCTTTAAAATCAATTTCAGTAATAATCTGGTCAAAAACTTTTTCAGCTTCATCTTTTAGCTCTGCGCCAACAAAAGCACACACCTTGGTTTTTTTGCCAGTGTCATGGTGCAAAGTGATAAAGAAATCAATCTGATGCTCAAGTTTTTTAAAATCCAAGTCTTTCAAGCCGACAATCAAGTCTACTGACTGACTGAACTTACCTTTCTTCTTGTCTTTTTTTATAGACTCTAAAGCCTTTAATACATCTGTTTTATTCATGAAACTTTTTGCCCTCTCATTTCATTCGCTCTAAAAAGTTTGCAAAATGCAAGCGATTCCTAGTGCAAAAAAACACCGGAATCCCTTAAATCATAAACATTAATAAGCCCTACTAAACAAGTTAGTGAGACGAAGCTTGTTCGTCCGGGCATGACTACTTATACTCTCAGAACAAGGTTTTTATTTATAAATGTTTGCGTTTTGCAAACATTCTCAAAAATATGTTTTAAGATTTTTGTTGAATGTTTTGGTGAATATCTTGTGACTTTGTTAAATTCAGGTGTTAAATGTAATTCAAAAAGAGAAACTAAAGAAGAATTAATTCAAGAATTATGGTTGCAATTGCATAATAAGTTATTCCATATTTTATTTTCCAGAATTTCCAAGTAAATTCATAATTCTTCAAAGAATTTAAGCCAAAAAAATTTAAAATAGATTCTACAATTGCAGAGCCAGGAATTCCCATTATTAATCCAGAGAAAAACTTTAGTGCAATATTAGAGAATATTTGATTTATTCCAAAAAGTGAGAATACAACTAGAATCGCTGTTAGTGTGAAATAATAATTCTCAATTTTTTTAAAAGAATCAGGGACCCGACTCTTATATGTTTTTCTCACCTTACCACTTTTTACATATCCTTGAGTAGATTTGAATGCATTATGTTTTGACATACCATTCTTTTGTTTTTTTCTCATTATATTCATAAAGTGGTTTTTGGGAATTCTTTTTGCCATAAAGATAGAAATCATATTTTTGATTAAATAATTTTCTCTTTTTGAAATTCTTCATCGCTATCGCTCCTCACCATAGTATAACATATATATACTCAATTCAGAAATCATCCTTAATTTTTTGAAAATGTGATAAATCTTATAAAGAAATAAGCATATCTAATTTTATCATGAAAGCAACCCAATTATATCAACATCTTGAGAAAGATTTTATCACTCCGGAAATGAGTGATGAATGGGCGAAGTACATGGATTCTGTTGCTGATTTTCTTAGTGAGAACTTTAAGAAAAGGTCAATGGGTTTAGTCTGTGATTTTGCAACAGAAATAAACAAAGTATATACTGCTGTTTTTCCATCAAAAGAAGTTATGCAAAAAGTTTTGGATGATGGAACTCAAGATGCAATGCTTTTTGTTCATCACCCATCAATTTGGGACATTAGAAAAGCTCCAGAAGTTTTTCAGCAAATGGATAGAGAATTGTTGCAACAATTTAAAGATAGAAGAATCTCTATTTACAATCTTCATGTGCCTTTAGATAATTTTGGTGAATATTCAACAAGTGTAAGTTTAGCAAAAGCATTAGGTATTAAACCTGAAAAATCTTTTGCGCCTTACTTTGGCTCTTTATGCGGAGTTTTTGGAAAAACTGATTCTGCAACAGTTCAAGATTTAAGAAAGAAGTTTCAAGAAGCAGTTGGACATGAAGTTAGTTTGCATAATTATGGAGACAATGAAATCAAAGACAGAACTGTTGCGGTTATTGCCGGCGGCGGAAACGAAGTTGATTTGCTTGAAGATATCACCAAAGCAGGAGTTAATACTTTTGTAACTGGAATTGCTGTTAAAAATGATCATTCTAAAAAGGCACATGATTTTGCTGAAAAAAATAAAATAAACATTCTTGGTGGAACTCATTATTCTACTGAAAGATTTGCCTGTATATCTATGGTTGATTACTTTAAGAAATTTGGATTGCCTTCTGAGTTTATTGAAGATAAGCCTGTAATGGAAGATATGTAAGATTTGCCCTTTTAATTCTTTTATTTTCTTCAGCATTCATCTCCTATGCTCTCTCCGGGGAGGACCTCGAGACCGCGGACCACTCTGTCTTCTGCCGCCCCCTCCTTGTCCTCTGTTTCCGCCTCTGCTGAAATTTCTGCCAAAACTCTTTCTGCTCTCTGTAATCTGTACTTTTTTCAGTAAAGGAGTTTTCATCTCTGCGACTTTCATTGAACGATAATCTCCTTGTATTCTGCCAAAAGCTTCAAAATCAAGGTCACATAACAAATTAATAACTTTGCCTTCTTCTCCTGCTCTGGCAGTTCTTCCAATCCTGTGGATATAATCCTTTGGGTCTTTGGGAAGTTCATAATTATATATATGAGAAACATTTTCAATGTGCAGGCCTCTGGCAGCCACGTCAGTGCATACCAGCACTCTGACTTTTTCATCATGGAATACAGACATAGTACTGGCGCGCTTATTCTGAGTTAAACCACCGTGAATCGCAACAGCTTTGACATTGTTGGCTTTCAGGTTCTTAACTACAAAATCAGTGTTTCTTCGCGTATTGCAGAAAACCATAGCCAGCTCTGATTTTTCATTCTCAAGCAAATGAATCAGCAAAGCCATCTTCATGTTTTTCTTAATATTAAAATACTCTTGCTTGAGTTTTGCAGGATCCACCATATTCACGGCAGATACCATCACTGGATTATCCATATGTCTTCTTGCCAGCTGCCTAACTGGAGGAGGCAGTGTCGCAGAAAAAAACAAGGTCTGTCTTTTCTTTGGGCATCTGCTCATAATTTTTTCTACATCATCAATAAATCCCATGTCAAGCATCCTGTCAGCTTCATCTAAAACAAGTATGCCCACTCTGGATAAATCCACAGTTCTGCGATTCATATGGTCTAATAAACGGCCAGGCGTAGCCACAAGAACTTCTGCTCTTCTCAGTTCTGATATTTGAGGGTTAATAGAAATTCCTCCATAAACTGCAACAATATTAAGCCGGTTTTTAACAGAGAATTTAACTAAAGCATTCTTAACCTGCTCTGCAAGTTCTCTGGTTGGTGTAAGCACTAATGCTTGTATTCCTTTATTTGGCAAGACTGATTCAACAATTCCTGAACCAAAGGCCAGGGTTTTTCCTGAGCCTGTGGCTGATTCGCCAAAAACATCTTTTCCATTCAGAATATGAGGAATTGATAATTCCTGTATCTGTGTAGGTTCTGTAATTCCTGCTTTCTTTATGGCAATCAATAAATGACTGCTCAAATTAAAATTTTCAAAATTCATTTTATTTCTATCTCCAAAATGTTAATACATTTTATTATTTTTTAATAAAGCACTTCCCTAGAAAAAGCAAAATGTCAGGAAACTGAGCAAGTGCTCTCTCATCAAAAGTAAGGCCATATATTATATTATTACCTCATAAGAGTAAATTAGGGTTTATAAAGGTATCGGTTAAGAATAGCATTCCACTGTGCATTTTACCTTCCAGTGCTCCCAAAACCGCCAACGCCACGGTCAGTAGAATCCAATTCATCAACTTCTTCAAAATCAACTCTTTCATAAGAGGCAATGTGCATCTGCGCAATCCTGTCGTTTCTATTAATAACAAAATCTTCTTTGCCCAGATTAATCAAAACAACACCAACTTCTCCACGATAATCACTGTCAATAATACCTGGTGAATTCACAATACTGATTCCATGCTTAGCAGCCAATCCGCTGCGAGGAGTAATCTTGCCGACAAAACCAGAAGGAATCGCCATTTGCAATCCTGTTGGAATCACTCTGTATTCACCGGATTTCAGAATAATTTTTTCCTTTACAGCAGCATGCAAATCAAAAGCAGCACTGCCAGGAGTCTGATAACTGGGAAGAGGAATGTCTTCGTTGCCAGGCAGCCTTCTTATATTAATACTCACCATAATAAAACAAGATTTAATATTTTTATTTAAATCTTATTATTAATCAAAATGAGTGTTTATAATATTATATCATTATTTCGTCAAATATATGATTTTTGCTGGCAAAGCTTTTAAATAAACGTTAATACCCATTATTCATGGGTGATGTGTATTCGCGTTTGGACGAACTGTCAGATTTAGGTCCAAAAGATGGGTGGAAAGAGCTAAAAGAATTTCAAAATGAAATATTTAGATCTGATTATGAACATCATTTAAAAACAGATATTTTAGCCAGAATCAGCCATCAATTTGAAGAATGGAAAAAAGACAGAGAAGAATATAAAAAAGAAAAAGAGGTAAAACGAGAATTTTGGGAAAATTCTGAAAAGAAAACAAAAGATTTAGAGGATTCTATTAAAGAAATAGAGAGAGATGTATTTGATATAGAATCAAAAGAAGAATTTTCCTTCTTAAATCATGCTTTTAAAGAAATAGAAAAAGATTATAAGGATACTAATTTAACAAGAAAGCATCATAAAGAATTATCTGGAAAACTTAAACAACTAAAAGATGGCATTAAAACAAAAAAAAATGAATTAATTGAAGGTGAAAGAAAGACTTTTTATTCCTCAATAAATCCTGATTTTGAAATACCAAGCTTAATAGACTATGATACTAAAACAGCAAATACTGAAGAAGATATTGACATATCTCGAGTAGGAACGCAATACGTGCTAGAAACCAATCTTGATTCATTACTAGAACTTTATTCTGACTTATTCAAATTTAAGAGTGCGGGTTCAAAAAAATCAGAACTCCGTCCTCAGCAAGTACAATATTTAGTTACTTGTTTTGAAGCAATAACAAATAAGCAGGATGTGATAATCGAAGGCCCCACAGGGCTTGGAAAAACAAGAGCCCTGATAGGAGCGGTTTTGCCATACATATTGAACCCAGAAAAAAAGAAGAAAATACTATACACAACAAGAACAATAGCTCAGGTTGATAATGTTGCAAAAGAAATAAAAGAGCTAAGAGAAGTCTCGCCAATATTTTCTGGTATAAAAGCAACAGTTTTTGTTGGAAGAGAACGCATAAGAGAAGATAAAAAATGTTATGAAAAAATTCCTGATATTGACCCATCAGACTTCGTAGATGATGACGGAGAGTTATTTGACGAAGATGAATGTAATAAAACATGCAAAAAATTCTTTATGTTTAAAAACGACCATGAATCGCTTGATGAAAAACTCGGCAAAGGATTTTCCATTGATTTGGATTCGCTTGATGATTATCCATTTTGTCCAGTAAAAATATATCAAAAAGCTTCTAAAAAAGCCGACATTATAATCGCACCTCACACATATTTAAGCGATACCTATTGGATAAAAAAATATCTTCTGGATGCAGACACCACTCTGGAGGATATTGTGCTGATAGTAGATGAGAGCCATAATTATGTAGCTGATTGTGCTAACCAGCCATTTTTAACACTTTCAAAAAAAACAAATGAAGAAACAGACAGGATTAGCAGCCGAACCAACAATCAGTACTGTATGCATGATTTATCTTGGGATATAGAAAAAAACTTTCTTAATAGAGAACTTGAAGGAGAAGAACCTATTTTTTATGAAAATATAAACTTAAGAGATTTTTTTTATGAATTAAGAAATATTTATTCAATAATACAAGAACATGTTCCAAGACAAACTAATTTAATTAAAGAAGATCAAATGGATGAATTTATCAATAACTTACCTGTGGAATTTGTTGATGAACTAAAAAAATCTAACAATTATATTCAATCATTTCTTAATGACAATCAAGAAGAAATTTATTATGCGATAAAACCAAATGAAGAAACAAAGTTTTTAAGAACAATAAGCCACCATATGCATTCCTACTCTCAATTAATATCTTCTTTTATAGAAATCATTGATAACCCAAGAGACTTCTTAATAAGAAAAGAAGAAGAGAAAATAAACTTTTATAATTTGACTCCTGAAAAAAGCATAGAAAGAGACTTAAAAAATTACTCCTCAAGAATTTTTACTAGCGCCACAATAACACCTGTAAAAGACGTGGCAACTGTAACTGGGCTGGAAGATGCAATCAAAGTGCAAATAGATCCTGTGTTTCCTGAGGAAAATTACAAACCATTTATCATAACAGGAGTAAATTCAAGCAGAAAAGGAATAGGTGAAAAAGCTGAATATTTTTCTTCAGGAGAAAAAGAAATATTAACTGACTTATTTGATGAAGCTTTCTCTTCTGCAAAAACAAAAAACATAGGTGTGTTTTGTAATAGTAACAATTGTGTAGAAGAAGTTTATGGTATAATAAAGAAAATTAATAATTATGACATAATTATTCCTTATATAAAGAATTATTTTGATGAGAAATTTATAGAAATAATGCATACTTATTTTTTAAATGCTTGTGCAAAAGTCAACATGAATGATATGGAATTAAATGACACTAATGTCGTGGAAGTATATAAACAATTGGGAAAAACAAAGTTAACATCAGTGCTATTAAGTGTGAGCGGAGGAGCACTTTCAGAAGGAGTTGATTATGTAGGTAACCAAATGGAAATGGTAATCACAATAGGTCTTCCATACCCAAGTTCTGCAACAGAAAGAGAAATAAATGAAGTAAAAAAGAATTATTTCCATATGCTGACAGGCAATGAATCAATGGGAGAAGATTTAGCTTTTAAACAAGATACTTTCAGAAAACTAGCCCAAACAATAGGACGAACACACAGAAGAATGGATGATAGAGCAGTAATAATTTGTGCAGATGAAAGACTACTGGGAGTAAAAAATGACGGCAGTGAGAGTCCTTTTGGGTATGAATTGTTAAATACAGATAATGCAAAGAAAAATTTACAAATACTACAAAAACCAGTAAGGACTTTTGATCAAAACATAGTCATTCCAGGGTCATTAAATGAAAAATCTTCTGCATTAATCAAGAAGTATATTTCCTCCCACATGAGCAGTCCAAATGACTTTATTTCATTTAAACAAATGGGAGAACAAATAAGAGATTTTTACCATAAATGATACTGAAGTAAACACTAAAGAAAAATAATGGAAACCAAAATCATCATAGCAGAAAAGAAAACAATATCTGATGCCATTGCAAAAGCTATTGCTCCAGAATTATTTGATTCTGAAGGAAGAACAGATGCTTTGCATAGAGATATTATTTTTGTTAAGCCCAGAGGAACACACGATATAACTTCTTGTTTTGTATCAAAAAACAATCTTAAAGAAGATAATTACCATTATTTCTGTCAATACAAATGTGATAATTGTAATTTTGAAGCAGTTTATGTAGATAAAACAAGTAAACAAAATCCTTCGAGAGCAAGAAAAAATCTTGAATCCATGATTGAAATAGAAGAAGAAAAAGAACAGGGCTTAAAAAGTGAAAAGAAAAATCCAAAACAAAAACCCTTAGTGGAAGACATTTCTTATTACTTAATTGAAAAAGATGGAGTGCGCTACATAATAGTAGATACAAGCGGAAACATATATAATCTTAATAATAACTCAAAAACTTATTTAGAAAAAGCAGTAATTGAAGCCAAAGACTTTTCTGACTTAGAATCAAAACTCAGCTTCAAGCCAAAAATAGATAAAATAAAAGGTAAAAATAATAGATCTTATCAAGCAAGAAGCTTTTTAATAAATTCACTGCTAAGCGCGCAAAGAATGCCTTGCGATACTCCGACAATAAGGAAAGGATCAAGAATAGAAATAGACGAAATAATAGGAGCAACAGACTTTGACATAGCAGGATCAAGTATTTTTTATTCAGTAATAGAAGCTGCAAATGCTCAAAGGAAAAATAAAAGATATGAAGAAATAAAGATTCCGTTAAAAAGAATAAATCCAGATGATTTATCATCTGCCACATTAAAAGAACAAATAAATAATCCGCAAGAAATAGATTGGGAAAATGTTTATTCTGGAAAACTCAAGTCGTTTTTTGATTACATATATGGTGTTAGCTTAACAACAAAAGCAAATTATGTCAAAAGACAAAAAGTGCCAGAATCAAGACTAAAATTTTCTATTGGAAGGACACTTCTTTTAGGGCTTAAAGAGGTGCTTCGAGAAGAACACAGGTTATCAAAGGAAAATCCTGAAGATTACACTTACTTAATTTTTGACGGATTGCTTGATTTAGAAACAATACAAAAAAAAGTCGCTGAACCGGATTATGCAATGGTTCAAACAAAAGAATATAATAATGGAATATCAAACTCAAGATTTTTGGAAATTTGCCGGGAACAAAATATAGGAACGCATACAACAAGAGCTCCTTTAATCAATAGGTTAATAAAAAATAATCTATTAGAAACAGATGGCAGAACAATAAAATCCACTCCGTTCGGGAATATTTATTATAACTACATATTTCAATATTTAGACAACCCAGAAAAAGATTTCAGTATAGCTAAATGGAGCAATTTTCTACATTATGTCATTGATAACTGGAGAACAGATGATAAAATACTTAGTGAAAGAATTTCTGTTACTCAAAAAGAAATGAAAGAACAATTTGATCTTTTTATGAATGAATTCTTAAAATCATTTCAAAAACACCTAAAAGAATTAAGACCCCAATATAACAAGATAGTTAATGATCTGACAAGAATTTATAATGCAATACCTGCTTCTCCAAGTAAAAAAGCAAAACAAGACCAAAGGACTGAAATTATTGAAGAAAATGAAAACCAAATAAAAGGCAATGTTTTAGAATTAAAAGGAACAACTGCTTATTTAAGAAAAGAAAACATAGAAAAAATAATAGATAAAAATAATGTTCCTCTACCTAATCCGATAAATCGTATTAACCGAATATTAGAGTCCAAAATAGTAACTATTGAAATAGATGAACTAATGCTAAGAAGAATATGTAATATTCCCTTAGGAACAGAGTTCTACATGGAAAAAAGTTATAATATTGAAAATCTGGCATTAATAAAAGACGGATATCATACGGTTTTTAAAACAAAAGGAAAAATAAAGGATTTTTCACAACTTGATTTAAAAGGATATGTTCCATATGAATTAGATGAAAGTAATTTTCAAAAAGATAATGAAATAACAGCTCACGGATCATTATTTGTAGACACAATCAACTCAAGCACAATTAAAGGACTAGAAGGATATTTATTAGTTAAAGAATACAATCTTCCATGGATAATAACACTAGATAAAAAAACAAAGCAAAGAGAAGGAAAAATAAATGTGGAAGCGCTAAATGTGAATGATTTGATGTTTAATCAAGTAAGCAGATACAAATATGGAGAAGTGCACAATTATGAAAGTTTACTTAGCGCGATGAAAGAAAAACATGGATTTTCATTTGAATATACAGCAAAATTAGCAGAACAATTGTATTTGAGTGCAGAGAAATAAAATGGGACTTTATCCAAGAACAGCAAACAACAAGTACAGCAGCGCCCTAGAAGATGAAATATCAAGCTCAGAGGCTCGTTTGCAAGTTTCATTGTGAGCACCTCACTAGTATATTGTGTGTGAAGCATTTCATGTAGAAATGTCTGGCTTGTTGTCCGACGGTACGACCGCGTAATGTTTCTCCCATTCCTCTTTTTATCATGCTGTTTGCT
>JAHJQO010000053.1 GCA_018819305.1 Nanobdellota archaeon | reverse complement strand
TCATTTGTGGAGTGCAGGAGGATGTGCAGTAACGGTTGGTTATAACGAGTTTGCAACAGTAGACAATTACATTAGGAATCAAGCAGAACATCACGCACTAGCATGAGATACCCCGACCTTTAGGTCGCGGGAGTAGGTCATATTAATGGAAAGTTTGGTTGAATTCAAATATATTTTTCAAAATCTTCTTGCTTAACTTTTGCCAGTTCAAGTATTCCTTTGAGAGTTCCTGTTTTTAATGAGATTTTGGCACCAAAATCTCGTAAAATGCAAGGGTTTCGCCTTCGGCTCAAGCCCTTACTTTGAAAATCAAAATATTTGCAAAGGATTTTAATGCATGTTTTGCCAGAAATCTTCTTAAGTTTTGGCAACCTCAGACACCTCAAATGTGGTCAGAATTGGTCTGCGAATATCTTTTTTTGGAAATTCTTCAAGATACAACTCTGTTGCTTCTTTGAGGTTGCTTATTGCTTCTTCAACAGTCTTGCCCTGACTTGTGGTTCCTACTTCTGGGCACTTTGCCACATACATGTCTTTTTCTTTTTGAATAAGAGCTGTTAAGGTTGTCATTGATGTTATATAGTTTATTCGCATATTTAAATTTTGTTGGAATTTATTTAAATATCTGGCGGCAACATGTCCAGTCAAGAACGAAAGTTTTCCGCCTTTTCTTGCAAAAACTATTTAAACTTCTGGCTTTCTTCTTTTAACCATGGGGTTATTTGATAATATTCTTAAGGATGGTGAGAGTTTAATCAAGATGGAGGAGGCTCTGGACTTTGAGTTCCTGCCTAAAAGCCTTCCTTTCAGGGAGAAAGAACAGAAATTTATAGCAGAGATAATCAAGCCTTTGTTCCAGAGCAGAAATGGCAGAAATGTTGTGATGCATGGTCCTCCTGGTATTGGCAAGACAGCAGCAGCCAGGCATGTTGTCAGAGAGCTTGAAGAAGAAACAGCTGATATTTATCCAATATATATTAACTGCTGGCAGAACAACACAACTTATAAGATAATGATTGAGATGTGCGAGCAGTTAGGCTATCGCTTAGTGCAGAACAAAAAAACAGTTGACCTTTGCAAGGTTGTTGCAAGCATGGTTAACAAGAAAAGTGCTGTTTTTATTTTTGATGAGATTGACAAGGCAGAAGAATATGATTTTTTGTATTTTATTCTTGAAGAAATATATAAGAAGAGCATTGTTTTGATAACTAATTTTAAGGAATGGATTGCAACCCTTGACAGCAGGATAAAATCACGGCTATTGCCTGAGTTATTGGAGTTCAAGCAGTACACTGAGCATGAGACAAAAGAAATTATGAAGATAAGAGCAGGCTATGCTTTTCCAGAAGGAGTCTGGTATGACCCTGCGTTTACAAGGATTGCAAAAAAAACCTTTGAAGTCAAAGACATAAGAACAGGATTGTTTCTTATGAGAGAAGCTGCATTGATTGCAGAAGGTCAGAGCAAAAAAAATGTTGAACTTATTGATGTTGAAAAAGCAATTGCGAAGCTTGATGACTTTTCAATTAAGAGCAGTACTGACTTGGAAGAAGACTCAAAATTTATTCTTAGCATTGTAAAAGAACACTCTGGAAAAAAAATCGGTGATTTGTATGATATCTACCAGAAAAAAGGCGGCAAGCACACATACAAGACTTTCCAGAGAAAAATATCTGATTTGGATAAGAACCAATTTATTTCTACAAAAAAGCAAAAAGGAACCGGCGGGAATACAACTATTGTAGAAAAAAAATTAACTGATTATTAATTCGGAGGATTGAACGCAGTGAATATCCTCCTTGATTGCTTTTAGTCAAATTTTTCGCAAAAATTTGGTGGAGAAGAAGCTTACTGATTTTTAATTTTCAAAGGGTGATAATAATGTCAATAGATGCGCAGGTAGAAGCAGTTTTTCCAATTCAATGCAAGGGAAGAGACATAGACAGAAAAGAAGTTCTTGATGAACCTGTTGATGTCAAAGTAAAGATTTACAAGAGACCTGGCAGCAACGATCTTTCAAGCGAAGTTGAGTGTCCTTACATAAGAGGCGGTCATGGAGACCGGTGCAAGGCTTCATGGGCAGAAACAGGCAAGCATGTTAGTGGTATAGGATGTCCTTACAGCTTTGACGTTCCTTATGCTTTTGATTAATAGGCTCCATCCAAAAAATAAATAAATGCTGTTTTTCTAAAAGAAAAATATGGGCAAGCCAAATATTCGGCTCAATCCCACAATAGAATCGATAAGAAACATAATACTGCTAGAAAAAGCAACAAAATTGCTTCTTTCTTGC
>JAHJQO010000009.1 GCA_018819305.1 Nanobdellota archaeon | reverse complement strand
TATAAAAGAAAAAGCATAAAATGAAACATTCTAAAAACAAAAAGTTACTTTTTCCAAGAAAAAAGTAACTTTTTCAATAAAAATACGAATCCTTCCTATTAAACCACAAAAGAATACAAAATCATTTAATGGATGGAGCTGAAAAACCCAAAACCTTTATAAAGTAATCCTATTTTTCTCGTCAATACTGAGAGATGTGGGCGTTGCTTACCTGAATCTTAGTGAGTAAAAATTACATAATAATGGAGGCAAATTAAAATGGGAATGTACAAGTACATGAGAGATTTGTGGAAACAACCCAAAAAAAATCTCGGTGAAAATTACAAGCAGATGCTTATTCTTTGGAGAAAACAACCTGTAACACTTAGAGTTGAAAGACCAACGCGTATTGACAGAGCAAGGAGCCTAGGTTACAAGGCAAAGCAAGGCTTTTTAGTAATAAGACAGAGAGTTGGTCGTGGCGGAAGAATGAGGTCTAAGATGGGCAGAAGAAGGCCTAAGACTTCCAGAAGAACAAAGATTGTGAATAAGAGCTACCAGTGGATTGCTGAAGAAAGAGCAGTAAAGAGATATTCAAACTGCGAAGTGATGAACTCTTACTGGGTTGGACAAGATGGCAAAAACTACTGGTTTGAAGTCATACTCTTAGACAAAAATCATCCAAACATCCAAAGAGACCCTATTCTTAAGAAGTTGGTTGGGCAGACAAGCAGAGTTCATAGAGGCCTGACAAGCGCTGCAAGAAAAACCAGAGGCCTAAGGAATAAAGGTAAGGGTGCTGAGCAAATCAGGAAAAAAGATTAGAAAGATAATCTAGGAAATAAATTATTTAGTTTTCTTTTTTATTACATTTTTATTTCATTTATCTATTTTTTCCAGGATTTTGATTTAGAAAAATTTAATTTTGATTTAGAAAAATTTAAATACTCATTCTGTTATAATGCCCTACTAAATTCATATCATTTGATAAAGATATTAGACATGGCGACTTAAAGAATATGAAGCAAAAGCGCCTTTTAAAAACCAATAAGGAGGAAAGCAAAATGGAAAATTGGGAATATAAATTTGATGACGACGATGAAGACGGAGACAGTGGTGACGGAGACGATAACAACTGGTAGAATTATCGTTGATAAAATTCAATAAAATTATTATATTTTTTATTTTTCTTTAAATTTTCTTTGAAAAATATTGTATAATTAGAAAAAAATTACTTTATTTAATTCAATCATTACCACTGGGCCTGTCAACAAACAGCACGTGCTTTTCTTTGCCTTCGAGCTCTGCGTTTATTCTTCTGACTATTGTGGTTACCGGGGCAGGCATTAGTTTGACTCTTTTTCTTATATCTTCAAAGCTTTTAAAAGGCTCAACTTTTCTTTCTTCTATAATTTCCCACATATGCTTTTTGCCCACACCAGGCAATAATTCCAATACATGCATTCTTGTGCTCACAGGCTGTGCTTTATTAAAGAATTCAACAAACTTAGGTTCTTGTTTTTTGACAAGCGCTTCTATTGCATGCTTTAATTCTGATTTAGCAGTCTGAGTTAGTTTGCTTGAGGGTATTTTGCCATTTATATGGTGGATTTTATCTCTCTTAGCATCGCCTATATATACTTCCTCATAAGGCTGTAAAAATACGCCTTTTCTAGGCACTAGTTCAAGAAGTGTGAAGTTTTGCTTTCCAATAGCCTGCACAATAGCTGTTTTCAAGTGCATTGGCCTGCTATCAAAAGGATAGCCGTGCGGCAGGAAGTCCAGCACAATAGCTTCTTCTTCTTTTTTTCTCTGCATCATTTAGATACACCTCAGACTAGTAAAATTTCCCTTAAAATCCCCTCGTCCATAAATGTGATTGAGCCACTAATATTTAAATATTGCTAAAATTGGGTTACTATTAGAAAATTAAAATCAATAGAGAATATTAATAAAGAATTTATGTCCACTGAACATTCTTAAATTGATGTTTGGTTGCAATAAGTATCCAGTCAACAAGCCACCAGATGCCAATACCTCCAAAAGTGATAAGTTTTAGAATTCCTCAGCCAACCTGGCCCATCATAAACCTGTCAACACCTAAGCTTCCAAATATAATGGATAAGACCAAAGTTGCCACCCAGTTAAGTTTTCGTATTGCCATATTATATCCTCAATTTTTATTTATTTTTTCTTCTCAGGCAGATATTTTTTCACTGCATCAATCATTTTCTTCAAATTATCATTAGTTACTGGCAGTGCATAGCCCTGCATAATTAATTTTAATTCAGGCATACTCGCAGGCATAATATCAATTATCTTGTTAATATGAGTATCTTTAAGTCGGGGAATATTTAATTCCTCAAGTTTTTTAAATAACTCTTCTGCATCTTTTGTTTTGAGAATAGAAAATTCCTTAACATACTCATCTGTCTTATTGCCTCTGAAGCTCAGCTCACCGTCCCTTTTCTGAATCTTGGCAAGATCTTCTTTAAGAACAGACATATTGATTGATTTTTTTTCTAAAATCTCAGGTTTTGTCATGATAACACACCTCTTTACTTGGATCTTTCTAAATGAATAGGATGAACAACAACAATTTTCTTTTTTGTAAAGTCCTTGATAGTAACTTCATAGCAAGAACCTGTCTTTTTTTTCACAATACCACTCTTGCCTTTAAATCGCGGGTGAAACATTCCTTTTTGAAGTGCAGGATCACCTTTAAGAATAACTTTTTCTCCTACAGTGTACTCTGCAAGGAATTTACGAATACTGATTTTTCCTTTTTCTTGCTTAGGTTTTTTTAGCTTAGTTCTTGTTTTTCTTCTTGAACCGCCTCGTCTTTGAACCATGATTATCACATATATATTTTTTTTAATGATTGTTTTATGTTTTTTTTAATATTTATTTTATGTTTATTTCTTTAATATGTATTTTTTAATATTTACTTTTCATTTATTTTTTTGCAGGTGCTGCTTTTTTCGCTCCGCCTGCTGGTGCTGCGCCTGCTTCTGGTTTAGCTGCTCCGGGCTTGGCGCCTGGTGCTTCTTTTTCAGTTGGTACCAGTTCCTGTACAATAGGAGATGGCAAACCAGCCTCTTCCATAGCTTTTCGAATCTCTTTGGATTCCTTGCCTTCCATTTCAGCCATAATAGATTTACCTTTGGCAATGAATTCATCTTTCTTGAGAGCAAGTTCTTCCTGCATTCTCTTCTTTTCTTCTTCAACTTCTTTGAGTTCTGCTGCAGAAAGCTCTGTTTTTTCTTCTTTGATTTCTTTGTCAAATTTGCCTGCATCAACAGCTTTGAGAGCATCAGTGCCGTGCATTTCCTCGACTTTGATACCCATAGAATTACAAGTTCCAATTATTTCTTTTACCTTTGCTTTTAAGTCTTTGCCAGTCAAAGCATCTTCTTTCATCTTTGCAATCTTGATAATCTGCTCAATCTTGAGATCAGCAACATGTTCAAGTGGATTTCCTGTTGCTTTTTTAATTCCTGCTGCTTTTTTGATAAGTCCAGCAGCTGGAGGTGTACCAATAGAAATAGTAAATTCCTTTGTATCTGTGTCAATAGTAACCTTAACAGGTACCTGCATGCCATTGAAACTAGCTGTTTTCTTGTTAATCTCAGCCACAACCTGGCCAATATTAACTCCTTTAGGACCAAGAGCTGGTCCAAGTGGAGGTGCTGCTGAGGCCTTTCCTCCTTCTATTAGCGCATCAACTGTTTCTTTTGGCATCTTACTCTCGTGAAATTATGATTGGTTTATAAAGGTTTTGGATAGAATTATTTCTTTTTAGCCACAAAAATGCTAAAAATCGGAAATTTTGAGAATATTTTATAATCATCAGGATTCACTTTTTTAAAGCCAAGTGTGGGTTTACAGTCAATAAAATCAATGAGTTCAAAACCTGCTTTTCTAAGAGCCAGTAATTGGGTTCTGAATGTGTGTTTATATGTTTTCATTAGCATTCCTGGAACCATTTCCCATTCAACAATCCAGTCTTTGAAAGCAGAACCCAGACTGAGTTTTTTCCCTGTTTTTTTAAAAAGAACAGTTCCTGTGGCTTTTATTCTGATATTTTTATCCTCATATTTGTCTCTTGCAGCATTAACAGGGCTTTCATTAGAAAAGAAAAATAATCCTCTTTTTTTCAAAACCCTGCTTACTTCTTTGAATGTTGCACTCATTTCTTTTGAATTCAAATAATCAATACATAGACTTCCAGTTACAATGTTAAATGAAGAGTTTTTATAAGGTATTTTTTTAAAAGTTCCAACTTTAAATTTTGCTTTTGGACATCTTTTTTTTGCCAATTCAATCATGGTTTTGCTGATATCAATGCCTTCAACAATTGCTCCTTTGGCCATGTATTTTTTTGCATGAACACCTGCTCCGCAGCCAATATCAAGAATTCTTTTTCCTTTTATATTGCCAAGCGCTTTGAGCATGGCTGGTAATTCCATATGTTCATTATATGCGCGTTCTGGTCGCTCATTATCTCTTGTCTTTTGATATTCTGCTCCGAACTCGTCATACATTTTTTGTGTGTGTTTTTCAACTGTCATTTAAGATACCTACAAAAATAAAAAAATAAGAAAAATTATTTATCTTCAGGATCGTCTTTCTCCCTTCTGATAACTCTCACAGCATCCATTTTTACTGTGATTGGGATTGGGACTGCAGCTTCAAGAAGCTCAACAACAACTTCTTCCTTAGACCTGTCAATACGCGTAATCTTGCACTTTTCTCTTTTGAAAGGACCGCTGATGATTTCTGCAATATCATTCTTCTGTATGTTGACTTCTTTTTTAACCTGCTCTAGCATGTGCTCGATTTCCTTGTACTGAATGATACTGGGTAGGATGCCTCTTGCATAAGGCACTCCAAAAGCAGCCTGTTCTGCATCACTCCTGCTTGCTGCTTCTAAAAATATATAACCTCTCATGCCATGAGGTCTGATAATAGAATAAACTTCTAATTTTTTTCTCGCAGCATTGCTGCTCACAAAGTCCATAACCTGGTCTTCACGATTAGCAGTTGTTCTAAGAGCAAAAATTTTGGGTTCTTTGCCATCTTCTGGTTTTTCATCTTCTTCTGTTACTTCTTCATCAAGTTTTTCTTCTTTTTGCTTTTCTTCCTTTACTTCAGTAAGTGTTCTGGCACCTTTGATTTTGATTAAGCTGATTGCATCGCCAATTTCTGTTTCTTCTTTTATTTCTTCATCATCTGCTGCTTCTTTTTCTTTGGCTTCTTCTTCCATCATAGCCATGTACTCATCTTCAGGCTCTTCAGGAGTTTCTTCTTTAACAGGCTCCTCTGCTGGAACTTCTTCAACTACCGGTTCTTCTTTCACTTCTACTTCTTCCTTAGCAGGAGCTTTCTCTTCAGTTTCTTCTGTGCTCTCAGCTTCTTTAGGAGATTCTTCTGTAACTTCTTCTACTTTTTCTTCCTTTGTATCCTGTTTTTCAGGATGCTCAGAAGCTTTTGCTTCTGTTGTTGCTTCCTGTTCCTCAATTTTGTCTTGTTTTTCTTCAGTCATGATAATCAACTCGTTTTTAACCTGGTATAATTATTTGTTTGAGAAAATGCAATATGAAACCCAGCAATCCTATTACTAGAATTCCGAGTCCAGATACTTTGGCAATTGTCCAAAATTCCTGCTTATCAGGCTTTCTGGTTACTCTTAAGACTCTCTTGCATTGTATGAAAAAATCCTTTAATTTCCCCCAAACTTTCATTTTGCTTTCACCTTAAATTTATTTAAAATAATATTAAAAATAATTTTAATCAACAAACTCGATTCCTAATTCGTCCTCGATTTCTTTTTTCTGCGAATGGCTTGCAGGTTTTCCCTTTCCTCCAAAGATCTGGCTGCTTTTAACACCAGTAACAATAATCAATGTTCTGATGGTGCCTTCAAGGTCGTCTGAGATAAGAGCTCCCCATATGAGCCTGGCATCTTCGTCAAGCTTCATGCTCACAGTCTCAACAACTTTTCTGGCTTCATCCAGAGTCATGTCAGGGCCGCCAGAAATATTAATCAATGCACCATTTGCTCCGCTAATATCAACATCCAGTAGTGGATTTTGAATTGCTTTTTCAACACTTTCAACAGCCCTGTTCTCAGTGTCAGACTCGCCAACACCAATAAGAGCAACTCCTCCGTTGCCCATAACTGCTCTTATGTCTGCAAAGTCAAGGTTGACCAATCCAGCTCTTGTTACAAGCTCTGCAACTCCCTTAACACTGTTAGTTAAAATCTCATCTGCAACTTTAAAAGCAGTATGAAGCGGCAGGTCAGGTGCCAGTTCAAGCAACTTGTCATTAGGAATAACAATTAATGTATCTACGCTCTTTTCAAGCTTTTCAAGACCCATAATAGCATTTTCATATCTTCTGTGTCCTTCCATTGCAAATGGCAAGGTGACAACAGCAACTGTTAATGCACCTAGTTTTTTTGAAATGTCTGCAATCACAGGAGCGCTTCCTGTTCCTGTTCCTCCTCCAAGGCCGCATGTAATAAATACCATGTCTGCACCTTGCAGGCATTGTTTAATTTCATGTTCGGATTCATGAGCAGCTTCTTCTCCTACTTTAGGAATACTTCCTGCTCCCAGACCTTTTGTTATTTCTTTGCCAAGAAGGATTTTCTTATCTGCACTTGTATATAATAAATCCTGAGCATCAGTGTTTACAGCAATGGTTTCAGCACCAATAATTCCAACTTCAGTCATTCTGTTGATGGTGTTGTTTCCGCCTCCACCAGTGCCAATAACCTTGATAGTGGCTTTTTGTTTTGCCAGTAACTGTTCTAGTTCTGCATCTAGAATATTCTTTTTTCCAATATCTCCAATTTCCGCTATTTTATTTTGTGATGACAATTTGCATACACCTCCACAAGCAATAATTGAGTTTAAAACCCTTTTTTCCTATAATCTTTCCTGAGTAATGAAGTTTATAAATCTTTCTTTTCTTTACTTGTGGTTTCTTCTGTTTTCTCCTCTGTTACTTTATGTTCTGGCTGTTTTTGTTTATCTTGTACTTCTTTTTTTTCTTCTGTTGTTTCTGCTTTTTTGTCGTCTTTTACTTCTTTCTTTTTTGAAGAAATGCTCAAAGGTTTACCTTTGGCACTCAAAAACTTTGTTTTTGATGGTTCAGAAGATTTTTCTTCTGTTTCTTTTTTCTCTGCTTTTATTTCCTTTTTAAGCTCTTTCTTCACTTCAGTTTCTGTTTTAAAAGATACTTTTTTCAAACCAACCAGTTTTTGA
Source organism: Nanobdellota archaeon (assembly GCA_018819305.1). Taxonomy (GTDB): domain Archaea; phylum Nanobdellota; class Nanobdellia; order Woesearchaeales; family SM23-78; genus SM23-78. The sequence goes on along the minus strand of JAHJQO010000009.1, from coordinate 825 downwards.
ATAGATTCTGATAAGCCTTTTGTCATTTCTTCTGGCAAAGCAGTTTTTGTTGCAATCTCTGCCTTGTCATCTGTGACATCAATGTTTTCAAAAGGCATACCCATCATTTCAAGCAATGATTTTATTTTTTCCAAAGGATCTGTTACTATTCTTTTAATATCAACATCATAAACCAGATCATGGCTTGAAAGAGGATGGTTAAAATCAACAATCACTCTTCCTCCGCTGACACTTCTTACAATACCCAAAGTTTCGTCAACATTGACTTCCAAGCCTACAAAAGGCTTGACATTGTCTTTTGCAAACAATTTCATAGGAAGAAGCTTGAGCAGTTCAGCACTCTTTTTGCCAAAAGCATTTTCAGCTCTGATTTCAATAGTATATTTGCCAGGCTGCTTTCCCATCAAAGCAGTATCAAGACCTTTGAGAAGCTGGTGTTCTCCAAGAGTAATTATTACTGGCTTATACTTATATTTAGGATTAATTATGCCGCTGTCTTTAGCAACTTGTTCAATAGTTGTGTCAAACACAACTTTGTCGTCTTTAATTCTGCCGGTGTAATCCAGCTCTATGAAATCTCCCTTTTTTAACATTTTAAACTACCTCGTAATCATTATATAATCTCAGAGAAGGTTCTCGTCAATAACAAGGGTTTGACTGGCTTTTTAAAGGTTTCGCTTTGATTGGCTCCATCCAAAAAATAAATAAATGCTGTTTTTCTAAAAGAAAAATATGGGCAAGCCAAATATTCGGCTCAATCCCACAATAGAATCGATAAGAAACATAATACTGCTAGAAAAAGCAACAAAATTGCTTCTTTCTTGC
>JAHJQO010000052.1 GCA_018819305.1 Nanobdellota archaeon | reverse complement strand
TTGCATTAATACCTAATTGCATAGAAGCTTTCTTATTCATAAATACGCACCTCTTTATTAATATATAATACTCTAACTTATTACACTCTTATTAATTGGTGTATTTAAAAGTTTCGATAAATGAAAATTTATGTATATCTAATGGAAAGATTTAAAAAGGGTTCAGGACTCTTCCTGGTATTACGTATTAATAAGTCACTGATAGTCATAATCTTACAGAAACTCAGGATAAATATGGGCAGATACAAAATGTTTGTGAGGGGCAGAGGGTTCTAAAAAGTAACACTAGTACATATATGAGCCACTGCTTTATACATTATATTTCAAACATTACATTTCAATTGTAATATCATTAAAATCGCTTCATGTTCGTGAAGACAAAGCTGCCCTGGTGGTGTGTTCAAATCTATGATTTGAATGCTCAGCAGGAAACGTAGTGCCCTGGTGGTGTAGTCTGGCCTATCATGAAGCCCTGTCGAGTACTTATAATCATTCATCACAAATGATTTAAGTCGTGGTAAGGCTTCGACCCGGGTTCGAATCCCGGCTAGGGCGTTGGGCCGGTAGCTCAGTCCGGTAGAGCACACGACTTTTAATCGTGTGGTCGCGAGTTCAAAGAGATTCGCTCAGAAAAGTTCAAATCTTTTCTGGCGCGCCAAAAACTCCGTTTTTGTGCGTTTGCGAAAAGCAAAGTCCTCGAAAGTCTCGTCCGGCCCATATCATAATCAAATTTTTGCCAAAAATTTGGTAAAAAGCAAGCGATTCCTAGCACAAAAACGTGCCGGAATCCCTTTCACAATGAAATTACTTTTACGAGGAAATCAACAATGAGTGCAAGAACAGCCCAAATCAAGCATGAATTAATTCCTGAGCATATTAAGCTTTCTGATAATGATGTGAAGGATTTGTTTAAGAAATATAATATTACTTTGAAAGAGCTTCCCAAGATTTTTATAACAGATCCTGCTATTGTTCATATGAGTGTTAAGGAAGGAGATGTTATTCAGGTTAAGCGCGAGAGTCTGACTGCAGGCGAAATATCTTATTACAGAGGGGTTATAAAGGAGTGATTTGACAAGATGAAAAAATCATATGTTTTGCTAAAAAAATATTTTGAAGAGAATAGTATTGTTAGGGCTAATATTGAATCTTTTAATAATTTTATTGATAATGAACTTCAGGAAATAATTAATGAGAATAAGGAAATTGAGCCTACAATCATTCCTCCTAATGTTGATGAATTTAAGATAAGGCTGGATAATGTGTGGGTTACCAAACCTGAGATTACAGAGGCTGATGGTTCTAAGCGGGGTATTTTTCCTGTTGAGGCCAGGCTGAGAAAAATTTCATACTCTGCTCCTATGTTTTTGGAAGTAAGCGCACATATTAATGGTGTCCAGCGCGAAAGTTTTACAACTCAGATTGCAAGTATTCCTATTATGCTGAAATCAAAATACTGCCATCTTCATGGCTTGTCAAAAGAAGAACTTATCAAGCAAAACGAAGACCCAGATGATCCTGGCGGATATTTTATTATTAATGGAACTGAAAAAGCAATTGTCAATATTGAGGACCTGGCTTCAAACAGATTCATGGTTGAGAAGCAAAAAACAGGTGTGAGCGAATATGTTGGAAAGCTTTTTTCAGAAAAAGGTTCTTATAAGATTCCTCATCAGTTTGAAAAACTTAAAGACGGATTATTTTACTTAACATTTACAAGAGTAAAAAGAATTCCTGTGATTGCAATCATCAAGGCTCTTGGCATGGTTAAAGATGCAGAGATTATGAAGTTTATTAGTCTTGAAGATGATGCAGAAGTTCTTATCAACTTGTATGAGTTTGTTGATATCAAGAATTCAGAAGATGCGATTGATTTTGTTGCAAAAAAGATTGGCATAACTCAGGCAAGAGAAATCAGAATCCAGAGAATGCAGGAAATAATTGACAAGTATCTATTGCCTCATGTTGGAATTGAGAGCGAAGACAGGCTTTGGAAAGCTTATAATCTTTGCAAGATGCTTAAGAAAATGATTCTAACTGTAAGAGCAGGAAAAAATGATGATAAAGACCATTATATGAATAAGAGATTAAAAATGAGCGGCGACCTTTTGGGTGATTTGTTCAGAGTTAATCTTAAAGTTCTTATCGGAGACTTATTGTATAATTTCCAGAGAATTGTAAAGAGAGGAAAATTCCCAAGTATCAAAGTTATTATCAGAGAAAAACTTCTTACTCAGAGAATTTATTCAAGCATGGCAACAGGCAATTGGGTTGGAGGCAGAAAAGGAGTCAGCCAGAGAATTGAAAGACTTAATTTCCTTCAAACTTTGTCTCATCTTCAGAGAGTTGTCAGTCCATTATCATCTTCACAAGAAAATTTTGAAGCCAGAAGTCTGCACAGTACACATATGGGCAGGCTTTGTACCAGCGAGACACCAGAAGGAACTAATATTGGTTTGAGAAAAAACCTGGCATTAATGGCCAGTGTTTCGCCTAATGTTTTAGAAGAAGATATTCTTCCTGTGCTTATAAAAGCAGGCCTGGAAGTTGAGAAGTCTCCTACATCAGGAGTAGTAAAGAAAAAAAGAAATAAAATATAAAAAAATGAGATATACAAAATGAGCGAATTATTCCTTAATAGCAAATATATAGGTAAAGTTGCTGATGGTAAAGTGTTTGTTGAGCAGCTTATAAGTCAGAGAAGAAATAATAAGATTCCTTTCAGTGTGAACTTTTTTTATAATGAAAAAACAGACCAGGTTTTTGTTGAAACAGGCGGTGGCAGATGCATCAGGCCTCTTCTTGTTGTTAAAGACGGCAAGTCTGCATTAACAGAAGACCATATTAAGCAGCTGGAAAAGAATGAGATTAAATGGTCTGATTTAGTTCAGCAGGGTATTGTTGAATATGTTGACAGTATGGAAGAGGAAAATGCTATTGTCTCATTAAAAGAAGAAAATCTGACTGCTGAAGACACTCATCTTGATATTAGTGCAATTGATATTTTTGGCATGACTTCAAGTATTGTTCCTTTTGGAAACTTTAATCATGGAGTAAGACTTACTCAGGGGTCAAAAAACCAGAAACAGGCAGTTGGCTTTTATGCTGCTAACTTTTTTGCCAGGATGGACATGGATGTTAATTTGTTGAATTATCCTCAGAGACCATTAGTTGCAACAATTGCAAATGATATTCTTGATCAGGACAAGCATCCCTGCGGACAGAACATTGTTGTTGCAATCATGTCTTACAAAGGATATAACATGGAAGATGCTATTGTTGTAAACAAAGGCAGTGTTGAGAGGGGCTTTGGAAGAAGCACTTATTACAGACCTGTGCTTTCTGAAGAACTCAGATATTCTGGCGGCCTTAGCGACGAGGTCAGTATTCCTGATAAAGATGTTAAGGGCTACAGAACAGAGCATGATTACAGGTTCCTTGAAGAAGACGGTCTGATTTATGCAGAAGCAGTTGTTAAGGAAGGAGATGTTATTATTGGAAAGACAAGTCCTCCAAGATTCCTGAGCAGCCTTGAAGAGTATAATCTTGCAGCAACTTCAAGAAGAGAATCAAGCAATGCTTTGAAACACGGTGAAAAAGGTGTTGTTGATTTTGTAATGCTTACTGAGAGTAATGAAGGAAACAAGCTGGTGCAAATAAGATTAAGAGCCCAGAGAATTCCAGAAATAGGAGATAAATTTACATCTCGTCACGGTCAAAAAGGTGTTATCAGCCTTATTGTTCCTGAAGATGACTTTCCTTTTACAGCATCAGGTATAAAACCTGATATTATATTTAGTCCTCATGGTATTCCAAGCAGAATGACTGTCAGCCATTTGATTGAATTGCTCGGCGGTAAAACAGGCGCTCTGAGCGGCAGATATGTTGATGGTACTACATTTGAAGGTGAAAGAGAAGGAGACTTAAGGCTTGAATTGTTAGGTTTGGGTTTTAGAGAGAACGGCACTGAAACAATGTATAATGGAATCACAGGAGAACAGTACCAGGCAAAAATATTTGTTGGTAATATGTATTATCTCAAACTTAAGCACATGGTTGCAAACAAAATCCATAGCAGAGCAAGAGGTCCTATCCAGTTGCTTACCCGTCAGCCTACTGAGGGAAGGGCAAAAGAAGGAGGCCTCAGACTTGGAGAAATGGAGAAAGATACTTTTGTTGCTCATGGCGCAAGCCTTCTCCTCAAGGAGAGGTTTGACAGTGACAAAACAGAAGTTCCTGTTTGCGAGAACTGCGGCTTGATTGGTGTTTTTGATACCAGGAAAAATATGTTCCACTGCCCTGTTTGCGGAGACAATGTTGAGATTAGTAATGTTGAAATGAGTTATGCTTTCAAATTAATCCTGGATGAATTCAAGAGTTTGACAATTTATCCAAAGTTAGGATTAAAAAATAAATATTGAAATGATTAAATAAAAAATTTAATGATTAAATAAAAAAATAAAAGATAGTTAAAAGGTAAATACTATGGAGACATTTATTGCAAAAAAAATTGCAAGTATTGAATTTGGTTTGATGAGTCCTAAGTTTATGAAGGAAATGGCATCAGCCAAAGTTGTAACACCTGAGCTTTATGATAAAGAAGGTTATCCTGTAGATGGAGGTCTCATGGATATCAGGCTTGGAGTTATTGACCCTGGTCTTAAGTGCAAGACTTGCGGACAGAAACTCAAGGAATGTCCTGGTCACTTTGGATATATTGAGCTTGCAAGACCTGTTGTTCATATTAAATTTGTTACTGTTGTTCTTGACCTTTTGAGATGCACTTGCCGAAGTTGCGGCAATATTCTTATTCCTAATGATAAAATTAACAAGTTCAGGAGTGAGCTTGAAAAAATTGGCATGGAAATGGGGCTTGATGAGCAGAGAAAACAGGTTAAACAGGTTATTGCATCATTAAAAACAATTACAAAGTGTCCTCATTGCAAAGAAAAACAGATGAAGATAAAGATTGAAAAACCAACCACATACCTGGAGGATGAAAAAAGATTAAGTCCTATTGAAGTAAGAAGCAGGCTTGAAAGAATCAAGAGAGAACATCTGCCTTTGTTTGGCATCAACCCTAAAAGTGCGCAGCCAGAATGGATGATTCTTACTGTTCTTCCAATTCCTCCTGTAACCATGAGGCCAAGTATTACTTTGGAATCTGGTGAGAGAAGCGAGGATGATTTGACTCATAAATTGGGTGATATTGTCAGAATTAATCAGCGTCTCTTTGAAAACATTAATGCAGGAGCACCAGAAATAATTATTGAAGACCTCTGGGATTTGCTTCAGTATCATGTTACTACATTTTTTGATAATGCAGTTGCACAGCTGCCGCCTGCAAGACACAGAAGTGGCCAGCCTCTTAAAACTCTTACTGCTCGTATCAAGAGCAAAGAAGGAAGAATCAGGCATAATCTTGCTGGTAAAAGAACTAACTTTTGTGCAAGAACAGTTATTAGTCCAGATCCAATGCTTAACATTAACGAGGTTGGTGTTCCTTTGGTTATGGCAATGAAACTTACTGTTCCAGAAAGAGTGACTGAATGGAATACTAATTTCTTAAAAGAATTTATCAAGAAAGGTCCAAAAGAATATCCTGGTGCTAATTATATTATCAGGCCTGACGGCAGAAGAAAAAAGATTACAGATGAGACCAAAGAGCAGCTGCTTGAAGAGCTGCAGCCTGGTTTTATCGTCGAGAGACATCTTATGGATGGTGACATCAGCACTTTTAACAGGCAGCCTAGCCTGCACAGGATGAGCATGATGTGCCACAGAGTAAGAGTTCTTCCAGGTCTAACTCTCAGACTTAATCCTGCTGTTTGCGCTCCTTATAACGCTGACTTTGACGGAGACGAGATGAACCTGCATATTCCTCAGACAGAAGAGGCACGTGCAGAAGCAGAAATCCTTATGGAAGTTCAGACTCAGCTGATTAGTCCAAGATATGGTCTTAGTATTATTGGTTGCAACCAGGACGCTATTACTGGAAACTTTATATTAACAAAATACTTGAATTTGACCAGGGAAAATGCAATTGACCTGCTGGTTGCTGTTGGTGTTGAAGATTTTTCAAAACTTCCAAATAAGAATGTTTTAAGCGGAAAAGAAATCTTTTCAGTCTTGATGCCAGATGATTTTAATTTCCAGGGACATGCAAGGCATTACAAAGAAGGAGTTAATGACCCTGATGCTATTGTTGAAATCAAGGAAGGCAAGCTGATAACTGGAATTCTGGATAAGAACAATTTGGGAGATGGTTCTGGTCTGTTGTTAAGAAATCTGCATAAGCAGTATGGAGCCAAACAAATGGTTGATATGCTTGGAAAGATTTACAGGATGGGTATTGAAGTGCTGTTTAGATATGGATTCACAATTACACTTTCTGACCTGGATTTAAAACATGAAGTTCAGGATGAAGTTAACAGGCTGCTTGAAGAAGCAGATAATGATGTTGCAAAAATGATTGAAAATTTTCATGCAGGCACTCTTGAGTTGCTGCCTGGAAGAGATGCAAGAGAAACTCTTGAATTAAGAATATTGGAGAGATTGAATAAAGCCAGAAATGATACAGGAGCTGTTGTTGCTAAAAATGCAGATCCTGACTCTCACACTCTTATCATGATTTTGTCAGGTGCAAGAGGAAACCTGATTAACCTTGCCCAGATGTCAGCTTGTGTAGGACAGCAGGCATTGAGAGGAGGAAGAATCAGCAAAGGTTATGATGACAGAACACTTTCATGTTTTAAGAAAGGAGACCTTGGTGCTTCTGCAAGAGGCTTTATCAAGCACGGATTCAAAAATGGTCTTGAACCTTATGAATTGTTTTTCATGGCAATGACAGGAAGAGACAGCCTGATGGATACTGCTTTGAGAACACCAAAATCTGGTTATCTTTACAGAAGACTGGCTAATGCTTTACAGGACTTTAAGGTTGAATATGACTTTACGGTCAGAGATGCTGGAAAAAAGATTATTCAGTTTGCTTATGGTGAAGATGGAATTGATGTAAGCAAGAGTGAAGGCGGAAAAATAAATGTGGGTCATATAATCAGAACTACATGAGCTTTGTGCAAGGGGACTCCGGTCGTAGACTAGGAGTCGCCTGTTTTTGGTTTGCTCAAAAACCTAAGGTTTTTGGCACACAAAATCTTTGATTTTGTTGAAGCTTTTGCGCGAAGCGGAAAAGGTTAAAATGAAAAGAGAACTATTAGAATTCAAAGACAAGCTTCCTTTAAAGATACTTGAGGAACTGGAACAAGGTCTTCCAGATAAAGCCAGTCCTGCAAGGATTAAAAAGATTGCTGATAGAGTTTATGAGGAATACCGCTCTTCTCTTGCAGAACCTGGTGAATGTGTTGGTTTGGTAACTGCAGAATCTATTGGCGAACCAGGCACTCAGATGACCTTGAACACTTTCCACTTTGCCGGAGTTAGCGAGATGAACGTTACAACAGGTCTTCCAAGGCTTATTGAGATTCTTGATGCAAGAAAAACCATTAGCACTGAAATGATGGAAATATTCCTGAACAAACCTTATTCTCGGGGCAAGGAAATAAAAAATATTGCTGAAGGATTAAAAGAGACTACGCTTAAAGAGTATATTAAATCTATTAGTATTAATGTTGCTGAGACCAGGATGAGAATTGAACTCAAGGATCAAAAACTTAAAGATGTAAATCTTAATCCTGCAAAAGTCGGAAGAATTCTTCATAAAAGCCTGAAAGGATTTGATTTCAAAGTTGAAAAAGACGGCGCTATGAGGATTAAGGCGTCTGGAGATGATGCTCTTAACATGATTTACAGGGTTAAAGAAAAAATAAAAGACATTTATATTCATGGTGTTAAAGGAATCACACAAGTATTGCCTGTTAAGAGAGGAGAAGAATATGTGATTGTTACTGCAGGCACCAATCTTAAAGAAGTTTACAAGCTTCCCTTTGTTGATATTACAAGAACCACTTCAAACAATATTACTGAAGTTGAAAAATTCCTTGGAATTGAAGCAGCAAGAAAAGCTATTGTTAAGGAAATTCTTAAGGTTCTGAAGGATCAGGGAATTAGTATTGACCACAGGCATATTTTGCTTGTTTCAGATGCAATGACTATGAGCGGTAAAGTTCTTGGTGTGAGCAGGTATGGTATTGTCAAGGAAAAACCAAGCGTGCTTGCCAGAGCTTCTTTTGAAACTCCTATCAGGCATATTATTAATGCCAGCATGGTCGGAGAAAAAGATGAACTTAACTCTGTTATTGAAAATGTAATGATTAATCAGCCAGTGCCTATTGGAACAGGTCTTCCTGGCTTGATTACAAAGAAGAGAGTAGATGAGAAGAAGAAATAGAGTTATTGATAAAGTAATTGAATGATAGAATAACTGATAGAGTGATTGAAATGAGTGTTGATGAAATAAAAAAATTAATTAAAACAGAAAACCTTGTGATAGGTGCTGACAGAGTGCTGAAAGCTCTTAGAAATAATGAGGTAGTAAAAGTCTTTTTGTCCAGTAATGCTGCAGAAGGGCTCGCAGAAGATGTAAATTATTATGCTTCTGTTGCAAAGATAGATGTTGAACAACTTGACATTCCTAATGATGAACTTGGAGTTGTTTGCAAAAAACCTTTTTCAATAAGCTGTTTGGGCTTGAAGAAAATTGTTGAGAAGAAAAAGTTTTAGAGGAATTTAGAGAAATTATTTCGAATTCTAAAAAACAAAAACTTAAAAATAAAAAACAAAGAACAAAAATGATATCGCAAAAAATTTCTTTTGATACGGACATGATTAAATTCATGAGCTTATTTGAAAGCATTACTCATTCACAGCTTAAAGACTGCTTTTTCGACAGAGAGAAACTGGTTTTCGTGGTTGATCAGGGCGAAATGGCAAAAGCTCTTGGAAAAAACAAGGCTAATATTACTAAATTGGAAAAATTACTGAAACGAAAACTGAAAATTGTTGAATTTAATGAGAATAGGCTTCAATTTATTACTAATTATCTTGCTCCTTTGAGAGTTACAGATATCTCTGAAGAAGGAGACACAATTACTGTTACAGGTGCTGATACAAAAACAAAAGGTTTGATGATAGGGATTAAAGCCCAGAATCTTAGAAACCTGGAAAATGTTATCAGAAAATATTTTAAAATTGATGAGATAAAGGTTGTATAACCATTTATGTTTATCATTATGTTTTATATAGCATCATAAGGTCAAAAGTTCAAAGAAAACAGATTCTAACTCGTTGCCGGGGGATGCCCCATCGGGGAGGCAGAGTCTTTGATTCAATGATGAAAAACTTTTGAAGATGCTATAATTAGTTATGACTTATGAAAACAAAACCATAACATTTAAAAGAAGACCACTATTCATTAGAGGAGAAACATGGCAAAGAAAAGCAAAGGTTTAAACGCTGCAAAAAAACTGCAGAAGAGAAGCAAGAAAGCCAATTGGCATGACAAATGGTTTGTCAGAAAAGCCAAGAGACTGAGAGAGAAATCAGACCCTCTTGGAGGAGCAAGCCAGGCCTCAGGAATTGTGCTTGAAAAAGTTCAGCTAGAGGCAAAACAACCAAACTCTGCCATGAGAAAATGTGTTAGAGTTCAGCTTGTTAAGAATGGCAAGCAGGTTACTGCTTTTTGCCCTGGTGATGGCGCAACCAAGCTGATTGATGAGCACGATGAAGTTTTGATTGAGTGCATTGGCGGTAAAATGGGTCGAGCCAAAGGTGATATTCCGGGAGTCAGATGGCAGGTTATCAAAGTAAATGACCAGAGTCTCCACGCATTATTGCATGGAAAATTGGAAAAAGCAAGGAAATAAACACTTATTCTTTTTTTAATAGAAAAATATTAATAGTGATAAGTAGAATGTTTGTTTATGGCAAGAAATCCAAATATAAGTTTTAAAACACCAAAAATCGATGTTAATAGTTTTGTATTTGGAAAAAAACCTGGCAGGGAACCACTCCCTTCTAAGAAAAAAAATGAAGTGAAGAAAAGAGCGAAAAATACCTGTGAATATAAGGGTTGTAAGCATAAACTTAATCTTCAGTTTCATCATAAAAATATGAAAAATAGTGATAGCAGACTTTCTAATATTGAATTGCTCTGTCCAAATCATCATGCTAAAAGACATTCTCAAAAAATAAGAAAAGTTGTTTCAAAAAATATGGCTACTGGAGAAAAGAAAACCAGATTAGTAAAGAAAACTAAAAAGAAAAAAACTAAACGTAAGACTAGAACAAAAAATAATAATACAGATTTCTATCTTGGGTTTTTCAAATAAAAGCAAAAAAATAATTAATATTCATATCTGAATTTCTTCTTTAGAACTTCCATTAAATAAGTATTGTGGAAGATAACTTGTTTTATATGTATTGTAATGCTCGATTAAATTATATTTCTCGATGATTTCTTTGAATTCTTCTCTAATGTCACTCAGGATATATCTTATCCTGTTTTTCTGCATGGTTTCAATGTCGATTTCCATGTCCCAGTCGCCGACAGTCTTGTTTATTTTCACAACTTCTTTGGTTTGCAGCAGGAATTTGATTAGTTTGTTTTCTTTTTCCTGGCTGATATTGTGGATTCTGAGAAATAATCTGGTTTTGTTAATGCCAAGTTTTTCTGTGTCAATGTTTTGTTTGTATCCTCTTATTATTTTTCTCTGAGCGAGGTTTTTCATAATTTTTCTTATGGTTTTTATGTTAAGTTCGGTTTTCTTGGCCAGATTTGTTAATTTGGTTAATGGATTTAGAATAAGATTTTTTATTACTTTTATCTCATTAGGTAGAAACTTTTCTTTTTCTCTGTCTCCACCAATTATTTTTTCATAATATTTCTGCTGGATAGTTTCACTTTTGATAAGATATTTTCTTGGGCACACATATGTTACGACATTCAGAAGTATGGTGTGGTATTGCAGGGTTGGTATGTCTTCGCTTATTTTTTTGAGTTCCTTGTTGAATTTAGATGGATTTGGTGCTGCAAACTCAGTTACCAGATCGTACTGTCCTGTCAACTCATATACTGATATAACATAAGGATTATTTATGAGTTCTTTGATAATGTTTGTTTTTTCTTTTTCATTTATATATGCGCTTCTGAAGTATACTCTGAAAAGAATCAATCCAAAAGAAGAATAATCTATGACGCAGTGTGGTTCTTTTAGAATTTGGTTTTTTTCAAAGTTTGAGAGGGTGTATTTAAGCCTTTGCGAGCTTTTTCTTGTGAGCTTTGAAATATCTTTTAAGCTTATTCTAGCCTCTTCTGATTTCAGATACAATAGGTTAAAATCGGGTTGGGTCATTTTAGTTAATAAAAAGTATTATTTTTTTACTAATTAATAAATATTTCGGTTTTTTAGGCATAAAATAAAAATTTCTCTTAGATAGATATAAATATAGGTATTGTTATACTGGTATGTATGACAACGGTGGATCTTTTTAGGTGGCTTGTAGAGTATCATACACAGGTGAATTTAGAGACTTGCCAGCCATACATGGTGGATGGAAAGCTTTGTGATGACAAAAAGATTCAGATGGTTGAAGGAAGCGACAAACGAACACCTTACGAAGGTATAATGATTCTGAAAAATGGAACAACCTTAATTGACAAACTCAAAAAAGACGGACGTGTAAGATCGGGTGATGTTGATGAGGCAATTTCTATAAAAACCAAAGAAGAATTTTTTGAATTTATGAAACATAGAACGGAAGAAGATGGTATTTTTGTTTATGAATCTGCAAAAAAACAACTGAGAAGAGTGAGCTATGTTTGCCCCCAGCATCTGGAAGAAAAAAGAAATGGCGGGGTTCTTGAAGACCTGATTGAGAGCAGCATCCCAAATGATTTTATACAATTTAACAGCACTCTAAGCCCAGCTTACATGAGGTTAAGGCTCGGCACAAAAACAAGGCTGGCCATTGAAATACCAAAATCATATTCTTATGGTGAAATTGATGTTTACCAGATAAAAAGGAGCGCTTACACAGATTTGGGAATGGGAAAAGTAACTCATTTCAATAAGCAGGGTTTGGTTGAAGAATTTTTTATGATGCCAATGAATGGAGGCAAAGCAATAGAAGGAACAAATCCAAACGGGATTTGCGGAGTTTACAGGAGTTATGTGAAAGAGAATGGAAGAGTAAAAATGGCTGAGGAAAAAAAGGCTGAGAACCTGGCATATGTGCAGGCAATCATACATTAATACTTTAATAATCCATGCAATAATAAGATTTTTAAACAGAGACTTCTTAAGAAACGCGCTAAATTAAATAGTGGGTGAGAATATGAAAAATACAGTTGATTTGGATAGGATGATTATTTGTGACAAGTGCAGAAAATCTGTTTCTGTGCGTACAGTAAGATATGTTCCTGTTAGCTATGATAAATTAATGGTGGTTTGCGCTGCCTGCAGAGGCAAAAATGAAGTTAAAGTAAAGGATGGAAAGCCTGTAAAGCCTACTGAGAAGAATAAGGATATATCAAAAGAAGATTATTTTTGCAGCAGATGCAACTATAGGTTTAAATTTAAGCCGAGTTTGACTGCAAAACTTCAATGCCCTTATTGTGGAAAAGGAGATAAGATAAAGAAAACCAAAGAGACTGGAACAGAACATCTGATTGCAAAATCTGATTTTTAAGTCTTTTTTTAATATGATATTATTAATGCTTATTATTGAACTTTTTGCAATTCGTTAATTTTTAAATAGAGAGGTTTGTTTTATGTTTGAATTCATTAATCCAACAATACTGCAGTGGGTGATAATCCCCCTGCTGATTTGCATAGCAAGAATAATAGATGTTTCTATTGGCACGATTAGAATTATTTATGTTTCCAAAGGCTTCAAATATTTAGCTCCTGTTCTTGGTTTTTTTGAGATTATAGTATGGCTTGTGGCTATAACCCAAGTTATGAAAAACCTTACGCACTGGATTAACTATGTGGCTTATGCACTTGGTTTTGCCCTTGGCAACTTTGTCGGAATACTTCTGGAAAAAAAGATTTCTATGGGCAATGTTATTGTCAGGATTATTACCAGAAAGGACCCGTCTCAGTTGATTGATTATTTGAAAACTGAAAAGTATAAGGTGACAATTATTGAGGGAAAAAATGCTTTTGACAGGGAAGCCCATCTTTTGTTTACAATTGTTAAGAGAAAAAAGATAAAAGAAGTTGTTTCCCAGATAAAGGAGTTTAATCCTAAAGCATTTTATTCAATTGAAGATGTTAAGTATGTCAGCGATGCAAATAATTCTGGTTATTCTTTTAAAAACAAGCTGTTTGATTTTAGAAAATTGTTTCAGAGAAAAGGAAAATAAAAAAATTTTGATTTGATTTATTAAAGTTATTTCTTTTTTACTTTTGAACTAGAACTTCCACTACTTTTACTTGAACTGCTGCTTCTTGCTGCTGTACTTCTTGACGAAGAGCTTCTTGTTGGAGTGCTTCTGCTTACAGTGCTTCGAGAAGTTGTGCTGCTTTTGGTTGGAGCTCTTGATACACTACTACTTCTACTGCTGGTACTTCTTGGTGTGGATCTGGTGGTAGTTGTTCTTTGGCTGCTCGTAGACTGTCTCTGCTGATAAGTTGGTGGGTTATATTTTTTTGGCTGATAATTCTTTGTTGTCTTTTGCGTGGTTGCTCTGCTTGGTGTTGGAACAGTTCTTTGATAAGGAACTATTCTTTCCTGCTGTCTTTTAATAGTGTCTTGTATTATTGCTCTGTCTCTTGTTGATGTTGGTTTGTATGTGCTTTTGTCTCCGCTGTATTGACTTATCTTTGAGTCGCTTGAATAAGTCCTGTTTAGAGAATAATCTACAGGATCTTTTTTCTTTACTTTGCTTGTTCCAGAGCTTTTTGTACCACTGCTTGTTCTTGGCGGTGGGGAACTTCTTTGGGTTGTTCTCGGAGGAGATGATTTTATTACGGTTCCTCTGGAAGTTGTTCCTGTTCTTGCTCTGGTTGCAGTTATAGTGCTTGGCTTTCTGATGTTTCTTACTGTGCCTGCGTCTCTGGTTGAAGTTCCATACTTTTTAATTTGTCCTTCTGTTGGTCTGATTAGTCTTCCTTTATCCAGAGTTCTTACTTTACTTCCAAGATCTCCTTTATTTAATTCAAATCTACCAATTGCACTTCTTGGCGCCTGAAGCTGTTTTTTGGTTATTACAAACTTTGGTCTTTCTCCTCTTCTTAAATCTGGGCTGAGGTCATAGTAGTTATTATAATAATAGTTGTGTGAATTCCATCCTGCCCAAGAGTTGTGCCATCCTCTGTTATAATACCATGGATTCAATCCCCACATTCCAAAGGGACATCCCCAAGGACTCCATGTGATGAGTGGAAATCCGCGCATACCCCATCCCCAGTCATGACTATATGGGTAAGGGTCATACATGTTAGGTATGCCGTCCATATCCCAATCACTCATTGCCCACATACTATTAGCAAATGGCCAAAGCATAGGCTGGGTGTATAGATGAAATGTGGTCATTGATTTGTAGTTTGCAAACAGGTTTTTTGTGTCGATATTTGTGTCTATTGTTGCATATGGTTCACCGTCAGTGCTGTTTGGATCAATAAAGCTAATGATATCAGGGTCAACAATTAATTCATAGTCGTTGGAGTTTGATTGGTAAACTTTTCCTACGACCTGAGCTATGAAATCTCCTGAATTCAAAAGACTTCTTGCATCCCAAATTGCTTCTCCATTTCCATTAAATCCTCTGACATAATCTTCATATATTAGAACTCGCACGGGAGTGTTATATTCTATTGTTTTTTCATTGTCTTGTACAACTGTTACTTCAAGTACAGCATCCAAGTCTCTGTTAATATAATCATCTTTTTCAACAACTGCTCCTGTTACTGCAACTTGACTGCCTTGCATAAATTGTTGTACTTGTGCTTCCAGGCTCGGCGGTTTTACAAAGAAACTTCCTGCTACAAGTGATCCAACTATTAATGGTGTTGTTACTAGAGCTTTTCCTTTTTTTCTCAGATAATCTGCTGCTCGCTGATAAAATGGTTTGTTTTCCAGAACTAGTTCATTTTCAGACATTGGTACACCACCTCTGTTTTTTTTACCTCTGCTACTGAATTTCCCCTATATTATAATATTGTAAGACCTTTGACTATATATACTTTTATGACCACCATTCAGTGATTATGAATTTTTTACATTAAAATGGCTATTTTATTGAATTTTTTCCGATGTTATGGGATAACAACGCGGTATTTTATCGAATTCCCAGATTATCAGCTCTTTTACATCAAAAATTCTTTCAAGTTCAGGGTCATCAACAAACCTTCCCCTAAGAAAGATTTTATAATGATTAGGATCGGGATTAGTCAGATAAAAACTATTCAGATTTTTGTTAATAGTATTCAAAACATGCATATTATCATCAGTGCACTGTTTGTAAACATGCACAGCATCTATTCCAGGAATATAAGTGTTTATCATAAAATCAATGTTTTCGGATTTATTGATTGCCTTTAAGCTTCCGCTGATTTCCAAATAGTCAATTCTGTTTTCAATGGTTTTCTTGTCCTGAGTTGAATGATTTTTGTATCTGTCATTACCCCACAAAGGACTGCTCATGAGTGCCAGAATTCCAATTCCACCTATAATCTTAATAAGAGTCTTTTTTTTCATTTGCCTTACCTTTAAAGAATTATTTGTTTTGAAATATTAATAATTTGTCATTTGGAATATATTTCGTTTTTGTCTTATTTTTTTAAAAAGAAGAAGATTTTTATTTCCAGTGTTTGAAAGTATTTTTTACTTTCTGTAATTCTTGCCTGTCTAATTCTTTTTTTTCTCTACTTACAAAGTAAGCATTTCTGCCAAGATATATTAATCCCTGTGGTAAGGTGATTAAAATATCTCCTGTAGAAGGAACGTCTTCAGGTTTGTTTGTTGGAAGTGTAAGATTATCTGGTTCTGCAAGATTCTCTAGGGGATTTTGGTCATTGTCTCCAACATAATAAGTGGCATGATAATCCTGCAAGTGGGGTCTTTCTTTACCCTTATAAAAAGAGACTCTGTGATGCGTTCCAAATTTAGAAAATTCTCTTCTAATTGATTTTGGCAAATCTGCTACCTTTTGAATAGCAATGGTTCTTCCAAACATAGTAGGAATTACCCATAACAATCTTTCAACATCGAGAGAACAAGAAGGTTTTTCTTTATTTGCTTCGAAAGACCTAATTATTTCCCCTAATTCTTCGGGTTTTAATCGGGTTCTCCAATAAAAACAACCTAAAGCATCACCATATCCTTTTGTGTCAAAATGAGAGGAGATGTCAAGATAGTTTTTTGTGTGTCCCGTAATCCAAAGATTTCTTATAAATGGTGTTGAATACTGTCGTCTATCAAATAAAGGTGCTTCTTTTTTGTATTGTCGTTTATAATTAAATTCACCTCCCTGAGATCCAAATAAATCTAAACCAACAGAATCTAGTCCTCTTGATTTAAATAACTCCAATAACTTTTCAGGAGGTTCTTCATATAAAAAAGAAAGTTCAGGATTTTGTGCATCTTCCTCTATCGGCACTATTAACTGACCTTCAAGATTTGTATATAATTCCATATTCTTTACTAAATGACAGGTTCTTTCATGGGGTGCTTTTTTTTCTTCTCTTAAAGCGGTTCTTTTTAATTTACTCCATGCAAGATATTTTTTTTCAGAATCTTGTGATCTTTCTCTTGCTACAATCTCTTTAATAAAAGAATCTGAACTCAAGATTAAAGGAGAATCTCTTGCTAAAATAACTTCTTCTGTTTTTGGATTATAAACAGCTCCTTCATGAACATGATTTCCAGTTGTATAAACGTGATTTCTTTTATTTGCTACAGATTTAACATAAGTTAGTTCCTTGGTTGTGAGTGGTCTGGCTAAGTTAAATAAAACAGGAGCATAATATAGTTGTGTCGGAATTGGAGAGATTAGAGAGTTTACACTAAAAACAGTTCCTACTTCCCCATATGTTCCATGGATTTTTAATTCTAGTCCATTTTTTCTAATTCTTCTTGTCATTTTAATTCCTATCAAGCAAATTAACCACAATATTTAAATAATTGTTGTCACTTATGTGATGACATATGAAAGAAGAACTAAAGAAATTGGGTTTAACTGAGAACGAAACAAAGGTCTATCTGGCTTTGCTTGAATTAGGGAGCACTAATGCCGGCCAGATTATCAAAAAAATAAAGACGCATAGGAACATAGTTTATGATAATCTGGATAAACTAATAGAAAAAGGTTTGGTTAGTTTTGTTACTATCAAGAATATTAAGCATTTTGAAGCTACTTCTTCCGGGGAACTTAAAGAATATATTGAAAAACAAAAAGAAGAAATATTAAATAAAGAAAAAATTGCCGATAAAATAATTCCTAACATAGATAAACTCAGGATTTCTGCGGAAAGGAAACAAGAAGCAACAATTTTTAAGGGTAAAAAAGGATTAAAAACAATTCTTGAAGAGATGACTAAAACCAAAGATGAAATCTTAGTTTTCGGAACTGGTTGGGGGATGCGAGAAACAGTGGGCAGTTATTATGAACAATGGCATTTAAAATTAAAACAAAATAAGATTAAAGCAAAAATTCTACTTCCTAAAATCAATAGGGGATTATTCTTAAAACCTTTTATTGCCAAATATTTATCTGAAATTAATATTATGCCTTCCACTATTGCTGTTTATGAAGACAAAGTTTTAAATATAGTTTGGGGAGAAGAACCAATTGCAGTTTTGATTATTAGCGATAAAGCATCAGAATCATACAGACATTATTTTAATATGCTGTGGAAGATAGCAAAAAAGTAGTTTTTTATGAGAAGATTTAATTATTGTTATTTTTTCTTGTGTGTTTTTTATGAAATTATTTCGTTTATGTCTTGTTTTTTCCGGATATTTATAATGGCATTATATAAATAACTTTATTGAGTGTGTATAATAACACTTTATAAACGAAAAATTTAAATAGGGTATATATTTATACCATAATATAAGTTTATAAGGTGATAATGATGTTGAAACAAGTACTGCACTATCCAAGACTGGATACAATACTGAATGTTGAAAAGGTGTTAAAGAACGTCAAAGAAGCAATTTCAAAAAATGAAATTGACAGAAGATTGCAAAAACAAGTTATGAGGCCAACACTTAACCTTATTTTAGAATATCTGGAAGAAAGTGGTAAAATAGCATTACTAAAACAGGGAATTATCTGGATTTACAAGAATGACATTAGCAGGAAACTCAGGCAAAAACTTGAAAAAGGAGTTAAAGTCAAATAGCACTAAGAAAGAAGTAGATATAAGATTTGATAAAACGGCATTTGCTGAATATAATGAACTAAGAGAACTTGTTAAGTAAGGAGTAATTTCTAAACAAAAGCCCACTTATTCTCAGCTACTTGCATCTATTGAAAAAGCTTTAGATAATATTATGATGAATCCTTCATTTGGTGATTTAATACTAAGAAAATACATTTCTAAGGGTGTAGTTCAGAGATATGGAACTGATAAAATATTAAGAGTTGAACTTGTGGGATACTGGAGATTACTATATACTTTGATAGTGAATGAAGTAAGAATCATAGCTTTCGTTCTTGAATACATGGATCATGATAAATACAATAAGATATTTAGCTATAGAAAAAAATAGAAGTCTTATTCTGTTTTTCTTATCTTAGCCACAAAAAAACCTTCTGAATCATTATCCTGAGGCCAGATTCTAAGGCATTCTTTGACTTGAGGATTGTATTTTTCTTTGCCAAACTCAAGGATTGCAGGGCTACGCTTGATGTTGAGTTCGATTTTTTCAACTTTTGCATCAGGATATTTCTCCAGTAGCCAGTTTACAACTCCTTCGTTTTCTTCTGGCTCCATTGTGCATGTAGAATAAATCATTGTTCCTCCTGGTTTGAGCACTTCAAAACCAGATGCAGCTAACTGCTTTTGGTCTGCAGCCATCTTTCTGACGAGATTAGGCCCCCAGGTATCTAATGTTTTTAATGAGCGTCTTATTGTTCCTGTTCCGCTGCAGGGAGCATCAACAAGTACTTTGTCAAATCTTAATTCAAGTTTTTTGAATCTGTGACCAGACATATGAGTTATTAAAACATTGCTGGCTCCAACTCTTTGCATATTTATGCTTAGTGCAGTTAATCTGTCCATTTGAGAATCATTAGAAATAAGTATGCCTTTGTTCTTCATCATTGCAGCCATCTGGCTGGACTTGCTTCCAGGTGCAGCACACATATCAAGAACAACTTCACCTGGTTTTGTTTCAAGAACAATAGGTGGTATCATGCTTGCAGGCTCCTGCACATAGATGTAACCTTGCTGGTGCTCTAAAAGATTGCCAATATCATATCTTTTTTTATCATCTTTTCCTTTGTGGTCAACCCAAAATCCCTCTTTGCACCAGGGCACAGGAACTAAATTCCATTTTTTTTCAAGCCGTTTTATGAGATCTGCAACAGAAATCTTGAGAGTGTTCACGCGAATGCCTTTTCTAATGTATGATTTGGATATTTCTATGAACTCATCATATCTCTCTGCAAGAATCTCGCGATAACGAATTTCAAATTTCTCTTTTACTTCAAACTTCTCACTGCCTGGCTTTGCTTCTAATTCAGTCATAAATACAAAGAACAAGAGATTGTTTTAAAAAGGTTTTTTATTTTTATACTTTTATAAGAGCAATTTTAAAGAGAAATAAGCTTAAGTTCAGTGATGTATGTATCTTGTGGCAGCCAGATTTCAGGAGCTTTGAAGTTTCCTTTGTAACGGTTAAGAGGAACAGTGGATGAGATGTATTCATTTTCGCACGTTGTGATTTTTTCCTGATCTTCTTTAGTAACATGTCCGCTGTACATTTTCACCCACAAATCTTCTGAGAAAAGTTCAAGAAATCTTTTAGGAGAATAAAGAGCATGTTCTCTTACAAGTGTATATTCTCGTCTTCTTTTGTGAATTGGGATTTCAAAAATAACATTCCCTCCTGCATGTTCTATTAAGTAAGGCATTAGGCCATATTCTTCCCAGCCTTTATGATTTGGAGCAGGTATGCCTGTAACAAAGTTGCAAAGAGTAAGGTCATCTATGGGAAGTTTTGTTTTTGCTTCAAGAATGTTTTCTCTGGATATTATGTCGAAGTTTTGCTTTGATGTGTAATGATAAATTTTTTTTATTTTTTTCAATATTATCACCAGTCTAGTCCAGGATTCCAATATTCAATTTTCTTATTTTTTAATTCTGGCATTAGTTCAAATGCGCCAAAATGCTGAATGTCTTTAAGATGTATGCTCTTGGATTTAAAGAGCAAATGACCAAAATAAGTCACTTCTTTGTCTGTGAGCAATGATATGAATGTAATTGGGTCAAAGCCATTGTATTTTTCTGTGAATTCAGGGCTTGTGTCTATGAATTTGTAGAGTTTTTTCAGAGTGGTTTCATGAAGCTCTCCGTCAACAATTGGATAAACTTCTTTAAACATTGTGTCTCTGAGTTCTGCAAAGAGTTCAAACTCTGGTCCTTCTGAAAAAGATATTCTGCCTTTTGCTCTGCTTTCTTTTATTAGTGCATTTATGCATGCTTCTCTTCTTTCCTGTGTTTCTTTTCCAAATGTTCTGTTTAGTTTCTCAACAAGAGCAGCATATTTTTCTTTTGGAAAATAACCTGTTCTGTTTGCATCACTGTAATCAGCAAATGTATATGATATTTTATCTGCAAACATCACAACATGATATTCTGCTGGCTTTGAATAATCAATATTAAGTTTTCCACTGCCTACTGGGTGATGCAGAATGCCTTCAAGAGTTTCAAAGCAAAGATTAAGGCCTCTGCCTCTTTTTTCAACTTCCTGAGCCAGCACTACACTGTATATAGCATGATGAAATGGTTTTTTATCAAGTTTTTTTCCTATACTTGTCAGAACTTTTTCTCCCAGATGTCCATAAGGCACGTGTCCAATGTCATGGCCCGCTGCGATTGCCATGCATAAATCTGTGTTTAATCCCAAGCTTTCAGATATATATGAAGCATTTGCAAGCACTTCTCCTGTGTGAGATGCTCTTGTCCTGATATGAGGATGTTCTGGAAGAGAAAATGCCTGTGTTTTGTCATTCAGCCTTCTGTAAGCCTTGCTCTTGGTTATTGTTAAAAAGTCCATGAAGAACGGCCTGCTGCCTATTGGTTTTTCTCTTTGCTTTCTTCCTCTAGAATCTTCTTCTTTAAATGCTTTTAACAAATCATCCACCCTAATTACTTAGTATTCACTCGTAAGTGGATTAATTTAGATGGTTTATTTAAAGATTTCGTAAGTAGAGAATAGGAATTCGAATTAATCAACAAAAACAGTCATACCTTCCTAGGTTAAATCTTTTTCAACTATCTTGCAGATGTCTTCCAAAGTAGCGTCTATATCAAAATCAAGCTTATTCATGTCAACAAGATTGTTAATATTGTTTCTAAAATTAACCGCCATTATTTTTTTTGCAGAGGTAACTTTATCAGTCAGCGCTGTTTTAGCATAATCCGGAAGAAAGGTATTGTATTCTTCCATAGTCATATGTTTGCATTTATCAGGCAATCTTTGATAACCAGCAAGAATTGATTTTCTATGATCCTTAATTCTTTGTTCTCTGTATGATTCCATGTGAAAAAGAAAGTGCAATGATTATTTAAACTTTACGAAAGAATATCATATATTCTTAATCATATAAGGCCCTTGCTTTTTATAGCCAAGCTTTCTGTAATAATCCCTGACACCAACACCAGAAATAACAACTATTTTGTTTTTTCCTGCGCGCTTTGCAATTTGTTCAGCAGTTTGCATTAATTTTTTCCCAAAGCCTTTGTGCTGGCCAGAGTCTTTTTTTCCTTTGCTTCCTATGTGCACAGCACTTCCATAAACATGAAGTTCTCTGATAAGAGCAGAGTTTTTTGTAATGCTCAAAGGAATATTTTCCTTTGGCACACCAGAAGCTTTGCTTCTTTGTGTTTCAGTTCTCATGTTTTGGCTTGGAAAGCGAAGCCTGCAAAAACCTATAAGATTGTGAATATTATTGTTATTTTTTGTTTCAGCACTGATAAAATATTCTTCTCCCTGCGAAGCAGGGTACTTATTTATCTTTATGCTGACTTTGCCTTTGATTTCTTCTTGTTTTATCTCTCTGCATCTTATGCATTTGCACTGGATGTTTTCTTTTTTCATGTTTTCTTGGATTAATTGCCTGAGATTAGTCCTGTCAACACCTGCCAGAGTCATTTTTGTAGGAATATCTCTCTGCACTCTCATAATTCTGACATACTCAGGAACACTTTTTTTGAATTCAGAAATTATTTTTGCTGCTTTTTCTGTTGTCAATGGTATATATTTTCCTTTTTTCCAGTCAGCAAATAATTTTGTTCCTTTTAACACCATGCAAGGATATAATTTTAACATGTCTGGCTGAAAATCAGAGTTCTTGAAAAGTTCTTTGAGTCCTGCAAGGTCTTTTTTCTCGTCAATACCTGGCAGGCCCAGCATCATGTGATAATTAATCTTAAAGCCCAAGTCTTTCAGGGTTCTTGTTGCAATAATTGATTCATGAACATCATGGCCTCTTTCAATGTTTTCCAGAGGTTCATCATAAACACTTTGCACACCAAGTTCAACACGAGTGCATCCAAGTCTAAGCATTTCATTGGCGTGTTCATACTGTGCATAATCAGGTCTTGTTTCAATTGTCATGCCCACGCATCTGATGTTTGAAATTTCATTGAGTTTTTGTTCTGCTTCAAGGTTTATTATATTTTTTTTATTTTTATTCTTAAGTGCAAGCGCTTTTTTATGTATGTTTTTTGTTCTCTTTTCACTGCCAACTTCGCCTGGCAGTTCAAAAAACTCTCTGAACTTTAGGATATCAAATTCTTCTTTGCTTTCTTTGTCTTCTTTGCCTTTTATTTTCTTGTAAAACAATTTTGAGAAGTCATTCATTGCCTTGAATGCATAGTAAACAAATTCTTCCTGATATTTCTTTGGAAAACTGGGAAATGTTCCTCCCATGATGATGAGCTCAACTTTCTCTGGGTTTTGTCCAAGAACAACATACTGCTCTAAACGATTGAATATCTGAAGATATGAATCATATTTGTTTCTTATTGCTCTCATAGTTGCAGGTTCATTGCCAGTATAACTCTGAGGCACTGTTCCAAACTCGCTCTTTGGTCCGCCAGGGCAGGGTGAACATTTTCCATGAGGACAGGGATAAGGTTTGCTCATGATAGCAACAACAGCAACACCACTAATTGTTCTGGTTGGCTTGGTATAAAGATATTTCTTAAGAAAAGCAAGGTCTTGTTTTTCTGCGTGCAGAAGTATTTCTATATCTGTAGGAATCTTTTTCATTTTGTGCTTTGCGCACAGCTTGACTTTTGCTTTTGAAAGCTTATCCTTGTTTGGCTTGTTGTTTTTGATATACTCTATTACTTCTGCGAAAAAGCTTGTTGAATGCATGGTATTCCGAGATTAAGCCTTATTTTTAAAGATTTGGTAAATGATAAGGCGTATGCAAAAAACCATACTATTTTCAATATTTCCGAAAAATTTACAATAATTTATTAGTAAGGTATATATATCACCCTGTATTTCTTAAATTAATAAATTGAATGCACTCAAAAGTCCATTAAATGTCCAAGTAGAACTAACAGATTTATGTAATAATAAATGTAATTACTGCTACAATTTCTGGAATTATTCGGATTCTGACAGCAAGATGAATTCATTAACAATAGAACAAGCTAGGAATATAGGAGAGCAAATAGTAAAACAAGAAGTATTTTCAGTTGTACTAACAGGAGGAGAGCCATTTTTAAACAGAAAAGCCTTATATCTGCTAACTGATTATCTCGCAAAAAACAATATAGACACTGCTATAAACTCTAATTTGACAAAGATAAAAGAGGATGATGTAAAAAAACTAAAACAAAAAGGAATACTTGGAATCTTAACCTCTCTATGCTCTTATGATGAAGACAAACACGACAAAATAACCCGGAATAAAGGTTCTTTTAAACAAGCATTAAAAGGCATAGAAATAGTGCAGAAGCATAACATGCCTTTAGCAGTTAATATGGTGGTAACCAAGCACAATGTTGACTCTGTGTATAAAACAGGATTATTTGTAGGTAAAGAACTTGGTATAAAAGCCTTTAATGCAACCCCTATGAATGCTTGCTCTGCAGCAGGAGACTTTCATCTAGACCTTACCTTATCTGAAGAAGATTATATCTCCACGCTAAAGAGTTTGGTAGCCTTGGAAAAAAATCATAATATGATAACAGACATACTTGAGCCAGTTCCTCACTGCCTAATCCTGCATGATTATGACTTGGAAAAATTCCTTAAAAGAACCTGTTGTGCAGGAGTATCAACCCTGGCTATAGGTGCTGATTCAAGTGTTAGGCCATGCACTCATTCTGACCAAGACTATGGAAATCTTCAAGAGAAATCAATGGCAGAGATATGGTCTTCTATGGAGGATTGGAAGAATGGAAATTATCTGCCTAAAGAATGCGAGCCCTGCTCTGTAGATATTCTTTGCAGAGGGGCATGCAGAACAGAAGCCCTGGCTTACACTGGCTCATTAAATGGCATAAACCCATTGTACAAAGAACCACTACAATTAACAAAAGAGAAAAAAGTAAGAGAGGGCTTAGATAATAAAAACCTGAAATTCAAGCAGGATATAAGGTACAGAAAAGAAGACAACAACACCTTTATTTTGTATTCTCCAAGAGACAAGTTCCTGGAGGTAAGCCCGGAGGAAATCAAATACTTGTCTTTGCTTAAAAGCAAATATCCATCATTTACTTTGGAAGAAATGCTAAGCAAAGAAACCACAACAAGCAAGCAGAGAGAAAAACTCGAATCCTTTTTATCTGACCTTTATCATTCAGAGTTTATATACTCACCTGAAAAACATAGGGAAAAAGGAAAAATATCGGAGGTAAAAGAAAATGGTTGAAAAACTAGAGAAAATGGTTGAAAAACAAGATTTAGACATAGAATTAAGAGAGAAATTCTATGATAACAACTTGAGAGAAACTAGGGATGAGAAACTGAGCCAGACAGGATACAGTGCAGATTGTCATGCATGTAATAGTGGATGCTACATGTGCCAGTATTAGTTGGCTTATAGTTTTTTCTTTTTTTTATAATTTTTTTTAAAAAGATGATAAAGAAATTTAGGCAAATATCAATAATGGCAGAGACTAAGGAAGAGATTTTGTTAGTTAAAAAAATAGTCGGGTCTATAGTAAAAAGATTAAACAATTTTTTTGGAGTAAAACCAAGCATTCATATACAAATAATTTATTCACCTGAAGAATTTATGTTTTACAAGGGGTATTTTGAAAAATGGATGGTTGGAACTGCGAGTAAACAAAACTTATGGATTTTTAGCAAGCGGGTTATTAAGAAACATACAATCCATAAGAACAATTGTTTTGAAAAGGTCTTAAGGCATGAACTAGTTCATATATATGTAAATTTTCTCTCTCCTTTTGTCATGATATGGCTTAATGAAGGAATAGCAGTTTTTCTGTCTGAGAAGTTGTCAGGAAGATTAAAAAAACTCAGGAACCAGAAAAAAATAAGTATAGACCTCTTCAAAATAGACAAGGATTCTGATGAAACAAAATTAAAAAATTACTTCTATGCGCCTTGCTTTGTTGAACATTTAGTAAAAAAAGCAGGTAAACAGGCATTTTTGAATTTTTTGAAAGATATTAAACCATCAATAGCAATAAACCAAATAAGCAAAAAACATTTTAAAAATGGAATCAGACAAGAATTCAAATTATGGAAAAAAGAATTTGAAAAATAAAATTTCATTAATTATACCCCCTTTTTCCTTCTCTATAAAATTCGAGAGTGAAGTAAAGAACTACGGGGTTTCCAGACTTTTATATAAACTAATCAAGGATACAGGCCTGGATAAAAATGAAATCAGTGCTTATGATTTTTCAAGACTTTACGAAGTCAAAGAAGACAAGGAAATTAATAATTTATGTGACACCTTAGAAGAATCAGAGTTTTATGCTTTCTCTGTGCTTGATAAAAACTATCCAGCTGCAATCAAGATGGCAGAGCATCTTAAGAATAAATATCCTGATTCAAAAATTATTGTGGGCGGGAGTACAGCTGCAGAACTTGGTGAAGAGATTCTGGAAGCTTTTGAGCATATTGACTATGTCTGTTTCAGTATGGGAGAAGACACTCTTGACGGATTACTTTCTTCAAAGGAACTGAGTAAAATACCAAATTTAATATGGAGAGAAAAAAATAACAAAAAAGAAGAGAGAATTATTAGAAATGAGATGGTTTTTCCCCCATCAAACTGGGAAAACTTATATCCTGCTGATTTTAAATGGAATAATCTGAATGATGATGCTTTTGATTATAGAGTTATCTTCTCGTTAGGTGCCTTGGGCTGCGGTGGCAAGTGTAATTACTGTACTATTAGAGAAAAAGAACCTGTTTATACCAGAAGGCCCTTAGATTCACTTGTTAATGAAATTAAATTTCAGATAAATACTTCTAAAAAACATGGAGTTGACAAAGTCGAAGTACATATTACTGATGAGTACCCGACTCCCAGGCTGAATAATTTGTTTAGGCTGCTCAAAGAAAAAGACTTGATAAAAGATATAGATTATTTTATGTTTGACTGCAGAGCTGATATGGTCTCACGTTCTCTAAAGATGATAGAAAAAGTTGTTACGGACTATCCTTTAGTAAATTTTATTCATTTCACAGGTTTTGAAAATTTCTCAGATAATATCCTCATCGAACTTAATAAAGGAATAAGTGCCAAGGAAAATCTCAAGGCTCTGCAACTCTTAGAAGACATTCAAAAGGAACATGAGAATTTCTTTATTCTTCCTTCTTTTATAACCCTGACTCCAAATACAAAAAAAAAGGATTTGAAAACCCAGATTAACGTGATAAAAGACCATTTCCTGGATTATGACATGCATTATGACAGATTCCTGAATATCCTGCAGTTAGGAAACAGGCTTGGTCCTAAATACGGTCTTAACAGGAAAAAAGGTTATTTACTGGAGGATAATTCTGGAAATCAAAACTTAGAGGGATATCTTGGTTTTCCCAAGGATAAAGAAATGATTGATGTATTGAACAAGTTTGCTCAGGCAAGAGACAAAATCCCCTTATACGAGGACAGGATGAAATTAAAAAATCTTTTAAGTGATAACGGATTACTATATAGAAATGCAGAAATCCTGATACTAGACAGGATAGTAAATGATAATAAGTATGAAGATATTGTGAAAGAAGTAAATGAGCTCCATAAAGCCATAAGCTAATGAGCAAGGTAATAAAAACAAATTAGTAGGAGGGAAAATAGTAGGGGAGAAAATCAGTAAGAAAGATGATAAGAAAAATAGAAAAAAAGGATTTGGAATCATTAATAGAAATACACGGTTATTCTGTGAATAACAAAGATGATGTAAAAGAATTCATTAGAAGACAAATAAACAAGTCTGATTTGGGTTATATTATGGCAGAGCAAGGCGAGGAAATTGGTTTTACTTTTGTAAAGGATTTGCCTGTTGGCTTGTTGTTCTCAGGTCCTACTATCATTAAAAAAGGTTTCAGACAAAGAGGTTATGCATCTAAATTAATGGATTTTGTTGAAAAAAAAGCACATGAATCCGGTTATAGTACAATATTACTGGTTACTGCAAAAGATAATCAAATAGCTGAAAAATATCAATCATCACAAGGATATACGCCTATTGAAGAATTTAAGCAGGGAAAGATATGGATTAAGGAATTACATAAGAAATCAACAAATGTACAGGCTTATCTGACCCTTGAACGAGCAGCAGAGCTAAATAAAGGAAATAGAGTGTTGTTTGCACCTCACACTTCAGAAAAATCAGAAAAATCAGAGAAAAAATATGATTTAGATGAAGGCAAGTATTATGAGATACAAAAGGTTATCCTTAAAACAGAGAAATTAGAAAGCAGATCCTATTTGCGTAAAATTGATCCTTTTGATTATGGTACATTTATGAGCACGCATTTCATACCTTTTCCCAGAACCTTGACTAATGTATTTCTTGAGCTTAAAGGCAAAAATAAGCAAAAGTTTAGATATGATTTGTTTAAGAAATAATTTGTTCTGTTTTTTTATCACTAATCTTTCTCATTTCCAAAAACATATTTTTTAAGGTATAGCATTAGTTTATCATGAAATACAGGATTTTCCCTGGTTAAAGAATGTATGTATGTTTCCGGGTCTAAAAGATAGCCAGATTCCAGGTTTTTTTGCGTGCAGAAGTATTTCTATATCAGTAGGAATCTTTTTAAAGTATTTGCATAATTTTAAATAACCAATCTTCTTTCTTTTGCACAAAGATGCCTTTATTCAGGGTAAAAAAACAAAAACCTGCATATGATTCCGTTGTGCATAAATATGATGAGTTAAGAGATTATCTTATTTCTGGTATTGTCTACTTAATGAAGGATGCGTCACCCCCACCACATCAAGCATTAGGGTATGCAAATCTTGTCGACGGTGATGTGGTAAGGGTTGGCTCCCTCGGAGTGTCGCATAGCATCATTCATTCGCAAAGATGACAATG
>JAHJQO010000008.1 GCA_018819305.1 Nanobdellota archaeon | reverse complement strand
TTGTGAATCCTCACATGCAGCTCAAAGGAGCAACGCCTGCCGAAAAGGCAGGGCTTGATTTAAAATTAGAAAGAAACAAATTCTTAAAACTAATCAAACTAAGAGCAAAGAAAATCCATCATTCGCAAAGATGACAATGTCATGGAAACAAAAGGTTTATATATAATAAGCCAGAAAAACAAAACAGAGGGTAAAGGGTTTGAAATGTCACATATTAAAAGAAATCTACTAAGTATTAGCGTATTAATCTTAATAATACTGTTATCAACAGCAGTAGTAGGGGCGACACAACATGTTATATCAAATTCTGCAGATTGGAGAGATGTTTACTCAACAGTACTTTATGCAAATCTTCAGGGATTACCAAATCATTTCTTAACCAGCACACCGCACGGACCAATTGTATTATATGAAATACCCTCTGATCGGGAAGAAATTCAAATCATAACATCAGCTGACAGACCCTATGTTGTAGGGTATGAGTCTTTAATCAGAAGCAAAGGTTATGATACACCAGAAGAGTTAATATTTGACCAGGCAAACTTAGAACTGGCAAAAAGGCTGCCAGAAATAAACAAATTCATTGTAATAGATGACTCATATGGATATAATGCGATCGCAGTCGCTCCATTTGCAGCAAAAGGAAAATATTATGTACTATTTGTAGATGATAGAAACATAGCAGATGTTGATGATTTCTTAAGCACAAAATCTATTGAAGACATCATACTATATGGACACGTAGACAGAGAAGTGAGAACTACACTAGCAAAATACAATCCTGAAATAATTAACAGCGAATCAGGAAGCAGATTTGAAAACAACATGATGATAGTTGATAAATTCTCTGAGATTGGAAGCATAAAACAAGTTATTCTTACCAACGGGGAATTCATGGAAGCAAGCATGATGACTGGAAAAGAACCTGTTGTATTTATAGGAAAAAGTAATGTCCCTGATGAAATCCAAGAGTACATAAAAGCAAGCGATATAGAAATAGGAGTTCTTATAGGAAATGAGTTAATAGGATCTGCAACAACTATCAGAAGACAGCTTGGCATAAGTGTTTTTGTTAAATTCGCCAGAGGTGCAAGGATTCCAGGCGGAACTATAAACCCTGTTGAAGACTTGGATCGTTTTCCAATGCCTAGTTATCAATTAAGTATGAGTATTGTATCTATAGTATATAACGAAGCAACACAAAGTCTAGAAGTCACATATAGTAATAATGTAGAGATAGCCAGTTATTTCAAATCAACCATTACAATAAAGAATGCACAAGGTGAAACTCTAGCAGTTGTTGGAGACGAAGATACAATATTTATTGATGGAGAAGAAACAAAAACCATAGTGTATCCTGTAGATTTATCAGACGCAGGAGAAATTGATGCTTTAAGCGGTGAAATTTATACTATTTATGGAGAATCAAAAACTTCGCTTGAAAATGCATTAAGAGGAACTTTTCAAATTGAAATCATCACTGTCATGGATGATTCAGAAATAGATATTATTGATTTGGTTTATGACAAAGGAAAAGGCGGTTTCATAGTAACAATTGAAAATATAGGAGATGTTGATGTTTATGTTGATGTTGAACTTGTTGATTTGTGGATAAATGGAGAATATATAACAGTAAGTGCAGATGATATTGAAAAGATAGGTGTGGGTGAAAAAAAGAAAATTTTCATTAAAATCGAACTAGAAGAAGAAGATTTAGCTGATAGTAGAAATTCTGAAATCACAGTACGTGGTGTGTATGGAGAAAGAAAACATGCACTTGTTAAAGTCAAAGAAAAAGAATTTGAACTCAAAACTCAAAAAGGTTTGACTTGGTGGTACATACCTATAATTATCATTATAATACTGATATTTTTATTCCTACTTTTCAGAAGAAGAAAAAGATGTAAAAGATGCAGAACAATGAACAAAAGAAGAGCTACTCATTGCAGAAAATGCGGCCATCCATTTAATGAAAGATATGAAAAGCATCACATACACAAGAAACATAAACATCATAATTAAAAATAAATAAAGAAAAAAAGAAGCTCCCTATCGTTTTGAGGAAAAAGGGGGAGGGTGGTTAAGAATTATAACCAATAGGGAGCCCATTTTTCTATTATGAACATTATTTTTTTCTAAATGCAAATGGTCTTGGTGGTTTTCTTAGTTCTTGTAACCACATCAAACCAATTCTCATCATGTTTTTGTTAAACTTTTCACTTATCTTATAGGTTTTCTTGTAAAGATCATAATCAATTAATCCCATAGTCTTCATAGGTGTCAATATCCTGTCATAAAATTGTCTTTTATTATATGATATCTTGATTTTTTTCTTTGCACCAACACTTTCTACTGTAACTGCTTCAATCTCAATTCCTACATGAAGCGCAGTTGCAAACATAGACATTTCTGTTTTTCCAATCTCTCCTTCTTTATTTTTCATTTCCTCTATAAGCATTTTGGCAACTATTACCTGCTGCTTTGTAGCAAAGATTATTTCATATATGTTTTCAGGCAAGTTATACTGGTCAAATAGGATTACCATGAAGATATGTAAGCATAACTAGTATATAAATATTTCGTTTTGTATACTTTTTAGTATACTGGATGATAAGAATAATAAGTAAAAAAATAAGTAAATTTAAATATTAACAAATCTAAATTAATAAAAGAGCATGGAATTCAAAAGAAAACTTTACACACGCGGAAGCAGTTATGAAACTACAATTCCCATGCCACTTTTATTCTCAATTGACAAAACCAAAAAACATGAAGTCATATTTGTTTTTGATTCCAAAACCAACAAATGGTACATAGAAATAAAAGAAAAAGACAAAATACCAAAAGAAAAAAATGAATAAAAATATTCGCAAAACAGAGGAAATCCTAATAATAATAAGCGTGCTCCTAATTTTAACTCTCACTTTTATTGTATTTGAAAAAACACTTCCTGATTCATTTCAGAAAATAACTGGAAGAGCAATGACAACAGTTAATGTTACTCTGCCACCTCCTGAAAACTGTACATTCACATTACAGTCAGGATGGAACTTAGTATCATTTTTTTGTATTTCAAACATGGCAGAATTAAATGATGTGGTAGGAAATATTACAGAACTAGAAGCAATTTTTGAATATCAAGAAGAAAGCAGCGATCTGTGGAAAAGTTATAACCCTTCTCTTCCAAGTTTTGTGATTCAAGATTTAGAAATGATGACTAGAACTGAAGGGTATTGGATTCGAATGGATGCTTCAGAAAATTATAATTTTGAAGGAGGATTAAGACTTCCAACAAGTATAAGTTTAGTATCCGGATGGAATTTAGCAGGATATCCAACAAATGAAAACAAAACAGCAACAACAGCTTTCACAACAATTCAAGGAAATTTTGAAGAAGTTAGAACCTACAATGCTTCAACAGATGTTTATGTAAGTTATGTGCCTGGAGTAGGAGGTGCATTGGCAACAATACAACCCTATTATGGTTATTGGATAAACGCCAATGCAAGCGATGTATGGGTTGTTGATTAATGATTAAATGATAAAAAATGGGAATAATCGAGAATTGTAAAACAAAAAAATGTATATCATACTTTATCTTTATATTAATCATAATTATATCTGGCATTACAGCAGTAAAATATGTTTCAGCCTTACCACCTTTACCAACAGAATTTTATGGCAGGATAACAGATTACAATAGTAATGCATCTCCAGGAGAACTAGTAAGAGCTTATGATAATGACGGAGTTCTATGCGGCTCATTCACTATAGTTAACAGAGGTTTTTATGGTTCTCTAACATGTAAAGGTGATGATCCTGAAACAGTTGAAGATGAAGGTGCAACAGCTGGTGAAAACATAACTTTCAAATTCAAAACAGGTTACACAACAGTCACAGGAGATAACACAATAGGATATGGTGAATTCAAATACGTTAATCTTACTTTTCCAATTGTTCACTGTGGAGATGATTTTTGTGATGTTATTTATGAAAACGCAATTACTTGTCCAGAAGATTGCCCTTTGTATAACGCCAGTTATAATTATACTACAAATGCAACCAATACGAGCGTAACAGGAGGCGGCGCTGGAGGTGGAGGGATTGGTTCTGGAGAAGTAAGTGTATCAGGATCCACTTCGGTCGGAGGCAGCTCATCCGGCTCTCTCGGATTTACACCAAGTTATTATCTAAATTATACTGGATTTGATCTGAGCGGTTTTGAAGGTGTAGATATGTATTGTCGTGAGGAGTGGGTATGTGGAAATTGGTCTAAATGTGCCATTGATGGATTTCAGAACAGAACTTGTAGAGATATGAATGATTGCGGTACTTTTGATGATAAGCTTCCTGAAATCCA
Source organism: Nanobdellota archaeon (assembly GCA_018819305.1). GTDB lineage: Archaea > Nanobdellota > Nanobdellia > Woesearchaeales > SM23-78 > SM23-78. Next base: position 25,446 of record JAHJQO010000008.1, on the reverse strand, counting down.
AAGATGTATTTATACACCTACGTGTTTTGATGGAGTTCGAAATGGATTAGAGGAAGGAATAGACTGCGGAGGACTATGTGCTCCCTGTATCGGTTGTTTTGATAATATACAGAACTGTCATGACGGATTATGCGAAGAAGGAGTAGACTGCGGAGGCCCCTGCAGTCCGTGTCCGACATGTTTTGATGGAAAACAGAATTGTCATGAGGGTATGTGTGAACAAGGAGTAGACTGCGGAGGCCCCTGTGATATAAATTGTCCCGAAGTGCAATTACCTCTTGGAAAATTTGTATGCAAAAAGGATTTCAATCCTTTGTCAAATCAGAGCATTATTTTTTTCATTATCATGCTTCTCTTAATAATTGGTGATGTCATATATTCAAGAAGAAAAATAAAAGAAATAGGAAAAAACAAAAAAATTAGTGATATTGGAAGAGCAAAAGCTATTCTTTCAACCAAGCGGAGAATGTATTTATTCATCATCATAATTATATTACTCTCGATATTATTATATTTATATTATTATTTCTTTGTAATGTGCGAAGTTAGTTACAGGTTCATTTGGATTCTATTAATTTTATTATTTGCCAGTCCACTTATCATCCATCAAACCATTAAATATGTGGAATATACTGAGAAAAAAAGACTGAAAAAACTTGAATTATTGTTAGATACTCATTACAAACAAATTGAAAATTTGATTCACATAGAAAATGAGAACTTAATTGAAATAGAAGAAGAATTAGCTGACGAACTTTACAGGACATTAGAAAAACCCGAATATCAAGAAAAGCAAGGAACTAAAGAAGTCAAGATTCTTAATCAGATTTACAAGGAGATTGTGTCATTGTATTCAAAATACAAAGAAAAAGAAAATCCTTTGTCTGATGAAAAAATTCTTTGCCAAGATATTTATAATGCCTTGGAAGCGCCAGAATACAGCGATGTCCTTCAGAATAATCCTGACTTTAAACGTATATTAATCAAGTTAAAGCTTGTTTACAAGCAGTATGAAGAAAAGCAGAAACTTTATGATGAAATTAGCAAGATTGAGAAATCAAAAGCAGAATTACATAAAGAAACATCAGAGGATGATAAGGAAAAAAAGAAAATAAATATCAAAGATAAAAAAACATAATAATTACTTGATAAAAAAGAAGAGAAAATTATTTTTAAGGTGCTTCTGCTGAAAAGATCACTGTTCCATTACATACTCCAAATGGATTTGTTGTTTGATTTACGTGAAGTCTCCAGTATGTTGTATTTATTACTTGTACAGTCTCGCTTGTTTGCTGTAGAACTAATAATCCAGGTATTGGTGTAGCAGCTCCAGTTACCTGATACATCTCTGCATACGTAGCAGTGTCATTAATAGCAAATCTTTCGTTTGATAATGAAATATTTCTCTGATCGCATACCATAGCTAAACCGGCATAAGCAACATCATCTTCACCACCAAAACCATAAATACTAACATTAATATCCATGTTTCCAAAGTTTGTTATGTTTGCCGGTACAGGAGTTCCTGTTGTATCTCCTACAGCCATGTTTCCGAAATCAATTACTCCAGTAACATTTAAAGCAAAAAGTTCATAAATTATTGCTGTCGTATTACCATTATCAGTAAAATTATGATTATCCATTACTGTAAAGTTAGCCACCCAAGTTCCATTGTTAGCATAATACATGACATCAAAGAAACATGTCCAGTTTGCAAAGAAACCATCATTTGCATCTTCTGTACAAGTTGCATTTGTATAATGTGTATTATTATCATCTGGATCACTAGAAGCATTCAAATAATAATAAAATGTTCCGTTAGTATTATTTATAGTATCTCCGCCATTAAAATCTCTGATGTCTATACTACAATTTACAGATGTGCTTGTGCCTGCATTTAAAGTGATTCCCGAACTATTTACACAAGCTATGTTTAAGATTTCAGGGTATGATTGTGTTACATTAACAGTTGTCTTTACAGTGACGTTTTCATAGTTATTGCTTGGACCCCAGCTAATTACAGAGGGTACAATGTAGTAAAGATATAGTAGGAAGAGTACAATTAATATTCCAATCAAGGTTATTTTTCTGGAGTTACTTCGCATGTTATCTAGTCTCCGTTTTTTAGTTTATCTTCAATAAAATTTTCAATTGCAAGCATATCAGTATAGGTTTATGTATATCTGTATCATATCAACTATATAAATGTTTCGATTTTAACATTAAAACAATCTTTTCTCTGAGTAAATTCATCTCCAAATTGACCTTAAACCGCTCTTTATAACCAATATCTGCAAAGGAATATAATGATAAAGCACAAGAATACATTCTGCTTGCTTCTTCCAAATTGCTTTGTAACAAAGCTTCATGTGCTTGTCTGATACAATCCCAAATATTATCTTCAGGATTTATTTGAGACCTAATTTGAGCTTTATCTTGCTTAATTGTGCTTATTTCTGAAATAAGCTTTTTTTCTTGATTATTAAATTCTTGGCTGAGTTCTTGCTCATAATTCTTCTCTGTTTTCATGAACCCCACATAATAAAAGAGAAGAGCCAATATTAGCACTACACCTATCGCAATCAAAATTGTTGTTAACGAAACAGGTTCCTTCCCACCCAATATATTGGCTGCGTCTCCAGTTATTTGATTTGTGTTATCTATTTGGATTTGTTCCTCAGCCAACATACTTAAAAAATCATCTACATCATAGAGCAAAATGGTTTGAATGCTTTGAAGTTTATTTAGGTCTTTCTCAGCTTCTATACTATAGCTAATTTCTGCAGTATCTAAATTTGTTAGCACCCAGAATACGCCTTGGCTGTTAATCTCATCAGGAGGATCTGAAAATGTGATTTCTGATATTTTGACAACATCTTTTGGCAGGATTTCATGAATTATTATTTTTGAGAAGTTTTTTGTGGGAAAAACATTCTCTTTCAAATAGATTATCTCTTTATTTATGTTATACTCATATTCAATAATGTAGCTGGCGATTTCTTGTTGTATTCTAATTTCGTCTTGTAGACTAATTGTTTTGTCATAGTATTTTATTTTTTGCTCTTCTGTTAATCCTTTATCTTTCAGATATTCATCTACTGCTTGTCGCAATATGTTTTCACGGTAAGTTTGTTCAGTTTGCACTTTATTAGTTATTTTTACTTCTTTTACTATTTCTTTTTTATATTCTTCAAGTTTAGTATCTAAAATGCTTATTCTGGTGTCCAATTCACCTCTTGTAAGCAGAATTTCTTTGTATGTTTTTAATTCTCCTATCAATATTTTTATTTTGTCTTCTGTTTCTTTTAGTTTTGTTACGAGTTCTTGTTGATTTATCACTTGAAGTATTAATTGATCTGTGGTTTCTTCTAATTCTGTTTTTCGCACTTCTAAATCTTGTATTAATCTTTCTAACTGGCTTATTTTATTATTTATTATTATTAATAGTTCGGGGTCTTGCTGTATTACGCCTTCAACATCTTGGTATTCTGTCATCATGAATTTCTCTTCAGAAAGTAATCCTTCATTTCCTGCTTTGTCTACAGCACTTATTCTATAGAAGTATCCTATTTTGTTTGTAACATTTGAATCTAGATAAAATGTTTCTTTGGTTGTTTTATAGAAATCTGATTTATCTGTTGTTCCTGTTGTAGACCTATAAATTCTGAAATGATTAGTTTCTTCTCCTTCATAATTCCAAGAAGCCTTAATTTTATTATTTTCATTGATCAAGCGAGGTGTGCCTGGGGTTGCTGGTGGTGCTGTGTCCAAAAGCACTAGTTTTCCACTGGTTATTTCTGTTCCAACGGTCCCCTTTAGGTCTGTTCCTGTATATTTGAATTCCCCTATTTCTTGTCCTGCGCCGCCAGGTATGATTAAATATCCTGTCCAATAGCTTGCACTGCCTTCCAGAGGTATGTTTATTTGCTTGTTATTGTATCTTAATTTTAAATCTGGTGCTTGGATTAATGATTCTGATGCTGCCAGAGCAATAGTATATATTCCTTGTTTCAGAGCAGTATATTCATTTTCTATATTTACATTAACAGATGCTGTTGGTGCCAGGTTTAACTCTAGATTTATTGTTATTGGTGAAAGTATATTGCCTATTGTATCTCTGCAACTCACATAATAGGTATTTATACCTTGATTTAGAGTAAGTATTTGTAAATGTTCTGTTGGTGTTTTAATTTGAAATGTGTTTGGCAAATAGACATATGCTTGATTAGTCATTCCCCATTTACATGTGGCTTGCTCATTGGTTATGATTCTTAGTGTTACTTGTTCTTGATTTACAGTTCCTGTTGGTGTTATGCTTGTTATTGTTGGTGGTGTTGTGTCTATTGAAAAACTCATTATTTGACTTTCTGCTATATTGTTTTCTGGGTCTTTGCATTTTACATAGAATTTCTGTTGTCCATCTGAAAAGCTTCTGAGTTTGGAGTGTGTAGCTCCTGTGCCTGTGAGTCCAAATGTCATGGAATCATAGCTTATATCTACTGTATCATATTTACAGGTGCTGTTTTCATTTGTTATTGCTGTTAGTTCTATTAGATTGTAATCTATTTTTCCTTGTGGCTGCAGCTCGATGATTTCTGGGGGTATTGTATCTTGTACTTGGAATGAGCCCGCATAGCTATTTGTCTGACTTAGTGAATTTGTTGAATAAACTACATATGAGTTTGTTCCTTTTTGACCTGGTATCCAAGAGTATATATATTGAGTGTCTTGTTTTTGCAGTGTGTGGTTCTGTCCATCAAACTCTATAAGCGCTTGGGTTATTGTTGTATTTGTTTGAGAATGCTCAGAAAATGTTTCATTTTCTGTTGTGTTTGTTGCATTTGGAGTGATTTCCAGTACAATGTTTTGTATTGAGCCATATTCTAGTGGATTTATTTGGCTTACTAATTGGATTTGGGGTATGGCATTTACATCTGGAATTATGATTATGAATATCAGGATAAGCATAGCTATCAGAATGCTTTGTCTGCATTGTCTGACTTGTCTGCCATACATTTGATTTATTTGATTTTGTTTGAGTTGATTTTGTTTGGCCATTTTGTTATTTTCTTGGTTTTATAGCTAATTAATTGTGGCGTTCTGGGGATTTATCTCTAGCTTCATCGATAGTTTATTTTATCTTAGCTAGAACTCCTTTGTCTTTGTCGATTTCCTTTGCAATAGCTTTTGCTAGGTAATCATTTAGGGTTATACCCCTCAGAACGCTGATAATTTTTGCCTTGGCGTGAAGGTCTTTGCCTATTTTTATGTATACTGCCTTCATTTATTGACCTCTACAGACCTATTTGTGTTTTTTAGGGTCTTTTAGCTATGTATTGAGCTTTTGTACTCCGAACTTTAAATATTTTTCTATATAAATAGAAAAATATATAAATATTTAACTTACTTTACTAAGTTATTGCTTCAAAAAAGTTAAAAAAAAACATAATTTATGAAAAACTCAGAAATTATGAAAAAAATCCAGAAACCTACAGAAAGATTTATATAGGAAAGAAACGAAAAATTAAGAGAGGAAAAAAAGTATACAGAGGAAACAGGGTGAGTGCGTTTGAATAATACATCTAAATATATAATCATTTTTTTAGGCATATTTTTCTTGATAAATATGTCACTTGTAAATGCAGCAGTAATTGGTGCAAATAAAGGAGTGCTTAGCTATAGAAATGTTCTAAAAAACGGATATGCTCAAGAACTTGTCACACTCACCACAGATACTGATTTTGATTTAAGTATAACATATAAAATTGAAGGAGAGGTTGAAGACTGGATCAGATTAGAACCGCCTGAACAGCCTTTTTTTATCAGCAAAGATAAACCATATACTGTTGCAGTCATCATAGAACCTCCAGCTGATGCACAAAACCAAGAATACAAAGGTGCTGTCAGGTTTATTACAGGTGCCTTGGCAGGACCAGGAGGGCAGTTTGGCACAGCTGTAAGAGCAGCAATTAATCTCAGGCTGGGTGCTGAAATTACTGGCCAAGAAATAATTGAATGTTCTGCATCTGGTTTTCAGATAGATGATGTTGAAGAAGGATATCCTTTAGAATTTTATGCTGTTGTAAGCAATAAAGGTAATGTTAGACTCACTCCTGAATTCACTATGGAGTTCTGGAATCAGGACCAGTCAGAATTGGTTGAGACATTTCAGTTCAGCGCAGATAAGAGTATTTTACCTACAACACAAGAAAGAGTTTTTCATTCTATTGAACATAATTTAGATATTGGACAATATTGGGTAAGAATCAGCACACCTACTTGTGGTGCTGGCAGCACAGGATTTATCACAGTAAGTGTTATTGAAAGAGGCGGTGTTAGTGACAAAGGAGATTTAATACGTATAGATGCTGAGACCTGGGTAAAAGTTGGAGATATTGTTCCTATTGATGCTATTTTTAAGAATTTAGGTTCTAGAGTTGTAAGTGCTAAATTTAAAGGAACAATCACATCAGGAGATGAAATTTTCAAAATCATTGATACTGATATCTTAGATGTTGTACCTGGTGAAACAGTTAGTTTAAGGACTTTTTTTAATCCTGTGCAAGAAGGACAGTATATTATTCAGGGAAGAGTGTTATACAACAAGAAGCTGACTTTTGAAAAGAGTTCTGTAATTAATGTTAATCCATCTGGCAAAGCACCTGTAACGGCCCAGGTGTTTAATTGGAGCACTGTGCTCATTATTCTTATCATAATAATCATAATTTTAATCATATTAATTTTAAGAAAAAGGAAAAAAGACAGACATAGAAGGTATAGTCATAAATCAAGAGTAAAGTTTTGAGCACATAATATATTACAAGATATATTATATGAATATATATTGTGTGAATAAAATTTTTTGCGAGTGAAGTGTGGTGTAGATGCGTTCAAAATTATTAATCATAAGCATATTTGTAATCTTATTTTTATTCTCTAGTTTTGGAATCAGTACAAGCGAAGCATCATTAGCGCTGCTTTCTGTTGACAAACAAATTTATGAAATTGAAGAAACTGTTGAGATATTAATTAATTTAGATATTGTTGAATCTGGTGCTTATGAACTTCACATCTCCTATGCGCAAGGTAGTTTCACATACAAGGGAGAATTTAATAACATTATGTTCTTCTATCCAACAGAAGAAGGTATCTACACCATTGCTCTGGTTGAGAAATCAACCAGAGCAATTTATTATTCTGTTTCATTTACTGTCAACTCTAAAGAAGGTTATATTCCCCCTACAAAAATAGATCTAATTGCTGGAACAAAAGAACTTTCAGAAGAAATCGTACGAGAACAGGTTTCTTCTGAACCAGAAGAATCTACTTTAACAGGCTTTGTTTACACAGATAAAAAAGAATATGTGGCTGGAGAATATGTGCGTATTTTTGTTGATGTATCTGATGCAGAAAAAGTTGGATTGTTTCATTCTTTTGAAGGTGTTTCAAAAAGATATATGGGTGATTTGAGTTATATTAATTTCATACCAACTGGAATTGGGACGCATACTTTGTTTTTAAAAGATGAACAGGGCAATAGCATCAGTGCGTATGTTTTTGAAATAAAAGAAGATGCAAGCAAAAAAAGTTTGAGATTAATTAACAGCAGAGGTGTTATTGAATCTGGTGAAGTCAGGATTATTAATGAGAAAAATGGGTTAAATTCATTAGAGATTATTCCTGACAAAAAAATTCTAAAGAAAATTAAATTAAGGGATTATAAAGAAACCAGTGATTTCAGTTTAGGCATTGATGCTGTTAAGCCTGAAAAAGTCAGGATAAGCCAGAGAAAGGTTTTGAAATCTTATGCTCTTGACCCGAGCAATTTGAATTTTACCAATGGTACAGCCACTGGAACTGCTGTTGGCAGTGAGCTCTGGAAATGCAAAGATTGGGATTTTGCAAATCAGCAGTGCCTTGGAACATGGGCAAAAGTAATGGATTTAATTCCTGGGCAGGATTATGAGTTTGAAATAAGTCCTGAAGATCCTGGCTATGCAGAGACAGGTGTTGCCAGTATTAATACAAAAAAGCCTATCTATCATCCTGATGAAACTGCTGAGATTGTTATTGTTGTCTTGGACACAGCAGGTTATCTTGTGAGTAATGCTAATGTTGTGGTTAATGTTACTAATCCAAATAATCAAACAACGAGTTTAAGCACTGGCAGCAGCAATATTATAGAAACCACCAAAGGGATTTACAAAGTAAATTATTCTTCAACTAGTTTTGAAGGTAATTATTCCTTGGCTGTTAGTGCAACTGGTCCTGATGTTGACAGTGTGATGTATTCTTATTTTACTGTGAAATCATTTTATGAGTTTGACATTCTGAGAGATACACCTGTCACAGTAGATCCTTGGCTTGGTCCTTTTAATTCAAGCATACAATTAGTTTCTTATGTTTCTGCTTCAAGTTTTAGTTTTACAGAAGTTCTGCCTGATAATTTTACAGTTAGCAATTATGACGGAGCAAGCAAGACTGAACATGACAATAAGATTTATTTGACTTGGAGTGAGTTGAGCAATACTTCTGTTGTTAGTTATTCTGCAAGACCGCCATTAGTTAGTCCAGATCTTTATGCGATGGGTCCTTCATATATTGATTATGATATTGGTTTTGGAACTACAAGATTTTATGAAGCAAGGCCTTGGTATCTGGCAATTGACCCAACTGCTTATTATGATCCTAATTCTAATATTGTTCAGGCTTGGGATGAAGGTACAGGAACTGATTTTGACCAAATTAATGATGGGATTAGGCAGCCTGCTGTTAGTAATATAACAGATGATTATGTTGCAGATTATACACAGGGTCCTGATGGTGCTTCTCAATTTGGTTTTCCCAGCATTAGCCAGACAAATCCTCTTTACATGACGTTGTGGGTTTACACAGGCACAGGAGCAAGTTGTTCTTATACATATTACTTATATCAGGGAGGTTCACCTGTTTGTACCAAAGCAGTTTCTGTAGGGCAGACTAATCATTGGAATAACTGCAACTGGACTAGTCCTACAGGAGATTATTCTGATATGCGTGTAGTATTAGGTACTGTTAGTAAAGGCGCAGGGGGACATTCCACTTGTTATGTTTATGCTGCTTATCTTGAAGTTGCGTATAATACTCCTCCTAATATTACTAATCTGACAAATCCAGGAGATGGAGACCTCTTGAATTATAGAACTAATATTGATTTTAATTTCACTGTTTATGATGACATATCTCCTGTTACATCTTGTACTTTGTATGGTAACTTCTCTGGGACTTGGGCTGCAAATGAAACTATCTCAAATGTTCCTGTTGACACTGAAACAAACATCACTATTAATGTTTCTGACGGAAGCTATATCTGGAATGTGAATTGTACTGACCAGTATGGTGCTTATGATCTCTTTGATACTAATTATAGTATTAGGGTTGACACTACTTATCCAACAATTGATTATTCTACTGGAATGGAACCAAATAACACTTTTATTAATCAGAACTGGGTTTATGTAAATGTATCTGCAGATGACACAAACGAAGCCAACATCACCTTCAGACTATACAATACATCAGGACCAGTCAACATAACAACATACTACACTTCGGTACGAGAAGCAAATTTCACAGGACTAGACCCAAACATAGAATACTGGTACAACGTAACTGTTTGCGATGAATTTGGATGGTGCAATACTACTGAAACCCAAAAGATAACTTTGGACAGCCTTTTTCCAACAATTAATTATTCTTCTGGGACAGAAGACAATGATACTTATTTTAACCGAACTTGGGTTTATGTTAATGTATCTGCAGATGAAACCAATGAAGCAAACATCACCTTCAGATTATACAACACCACAGGAGAAGTCAACATAACAACCTACTACACACCAATAAGAATAGCCAACTTCACAGGCTTGGATCCAAATATGGAATACTGGTACAACGTCACAATCATAGACTGGGCTGGTCAGTCAAATACAACTGTTAATTACAAAATAACTCTGGATAATATTATCCCGACTATAAATTTCTCTACTGGAATGGAACCTAATAATACTTTTATTAATCAGGACTGGGTTTATGTTAATGTAACTGCAAACGACACAAACGAAGCTAACATCACATTCAGATTGTATAATACATCAGGACCAGTCAACATCACACCCTACTACACAAACATCAGAGAAATAAACTTCACAAACCTAGACCCAAACATACAATACTGGTTTAATGCAACTATTGTTGACTGGGTTAATCAAGTTAACAGCACTGTTACTTTTACCATAACTTTAGATAATACTTATCCAACTATTGATTTAGCCTTCCCCCCTAATGATACTTTTATTAATTATAATTCCACGCAATTTAATTATACCCCTATTGATACTTATCTTGATGCTTGTGTCTTGTATGCAAATTTCACAGGACCTTTTGCTTCTAATGAGACTCATAATAATCCTGTGAATGGAACAAATAATTCTTTTGGTCCAATCACACTGGCTGACGGCAGGTATATCTGGAATGTTATGTGCAATGATTCAGCAGGCAACACAAACTTTAGTGCTTATAATTATACTATTAAGATAGATACGCAGAATCCTGTAATCATAGATTGGAAAATAAATGGAACTGCGTTTGTAATTTATGACTATGTTTGTTTAAATGTCTCAGTTACAGACAGTTTTTCTGGTGTTGATACTGTTTATGCTGAAATTGAAGATCCCAACACAGATGTTGAAAACATAACTCTACTCGACAACGGCCTAGGATGCGATATCTCTGGAGGAGACAACATCTACTCAACTTCAATCTACAATGAATTCGGAGGAAACTATACTTGGCTCAACACTTATGCTAATGATTCTGCTGGCAGCTGGCAGAAAAATGTTACTAATCTTGAATGGAATGTTACTGCAGCAGGCAGCATGACTGTTAACATGACTTATCCTTCTGCTGACATTGAAATTAATGAGTCTGAATATAATTATAATTTTACAATGACTTGTAATGTAAGCTGTGATGCAGGAGGTATTGATTGTGAGAATGTCACTGTATCTGCTCAATATAATCCCAGCACATTTACAGATATAACTACCTCTACCACAAATCTGGTGAATGCAGAAGATAATTTCAGCTGCGGAACCCTTACAGCAGGAGGAGCTTATTGTTTGCATACTTTTAATATAACTTCAGGCAGTGATTCAGGCGATAACATCTGGCCAATTAGATGCAGTGCAACATCTGATAGTGTTGGTTCTTATGTTTCAGGCTCGTGGAGTGTTACTGTTAATGATCATCCTTTTGCTAATTTCACATATCCTTTAGAAAATGAATGGTTAACTGGCACTGAGATGCTCAATGCATCGCACAGCATTGACTCTGACGGGACAATTGCTAATTATTTGTTTGAATATGATAATAACACAGGATTTAGTTCTCCTGCAACTATATGCGATTCTGCAGACCACAACTGCACATTTAACACATCATCTCAGAATCAGTGTGATAATAATTCTTTAACTTGTTATGTTAGAGTAACTGTGACAGACAATGACGGCCTCATCAACAGCACTTATAGAACAATTGGATTTGACACAAACGCACCAACAATAACTCTTGGCTTTCCTAGAGATTTTGAAAATATAACAACAGACTTATTTAATGTTAATGCAACTCCACAAGATGATGAGTCTGGTGTTGATACTGTTACATTTGAATACAGAAAAAACAACACAGACACATGGACATTTGCATGCAATGATAACAGAGACCCAACTTATGACTGTGACTGGGTGGTAACCAGCCTGCCTGACGGTCATACTTATGAATTCAGGGCTTATGCAAATGATTCAAAAGGAAATACAGGTACTGCTGATGTTCATACAAATATAACCATTGACAGAGCAGGTCCTGTGATTTATCTTGAACTGCCAGTAAACCAGTCAAACCAAACTGTTAATAATATAACTTTTTATTATAATGCAACTGATGCTGACAGCAACATTACAAATTGTTCTCTTGTAATAGATGGTAGTATTGTAAATACATCTTATGATCCTGCAGAAAATACAAGTCTTTTTATGAACTATTCTTTAAGTGAAGGTTCATATAATTGGAATATTAATTGCACTGATGTTCTTGGAAACCAGAATGCTTCTGAAATCAGAGAGATTAATGTTGATACAGGAGGTCCTGTTTCAACTCTAGACAATCCTGCTAATGACAGTATAATAACTGGAATACTTTATGAAGTCAATGCCAGCATTGTTGACTCTGGTTTAGCAGAAATTGATACTGCAACTTTTGAATACAGGCGCAACAGCACAGACACCTGGACGCTTATTTGCAGAGATAACAGAGACCCAACATATAAATGCGAATGGGACACAACTGCAGTGCCAGATGGAGATGAATACGAAGTAAGAGTTTATACAAATGATACATGGGGAAATATTGGTAATACTGACACACATATTAATATTACTGTTGACAACAACAAACCAAATGTAACTTTGGTTTCTCCTGCTCCTTTTGCAATAGATACAGATGGTGACCTTGTTTTTGTCTACCAGGTTGCTGATATATCTCCTATAAAAAACTGCAATCTTACTATTAATAACGAATGGAATCAGAGCAATTATATAATAACAAGAGATATAAACCAGTATTTTTATTTATATGGTGTTGATGATGGGGTTGAGCTTAACTGGAGTGTGAATTGTACTGATTATATTAATCTAACCGACAAAAGTGAATTCAGAAATATTAGTGTTACTCTTAATGCAGATATGAATGTTAATTTAAGCCTGAACAAATCTATTTTTTATGCAGGCCAAACAGCAGTCATAACTCATAATGTAACTGATGTTGCCAGCCAGCCTGCCAGTGATGTTGATATGGTAACTGCGATTGTTTTTGCCAACACAACAGTACCGTGGTGGAATGATGCGTGGGAAAGAAGAAAGCTTATTAATTTAAGCAGCGGCTCTGACCTAACAAATGTTATGGTTGAAGTAAATATTAGTGGACTTGATAATAATATTTCCAGTTGTGCAAATGAAATAAGAATTATAAGGTTTGACACAAACAACATATTAAGTAATGTTAATAGAACTTTTGTAATTGGTGATAATGCTAATTATTGTGTTGTCAGATTCAGGGCAAATATATCTGCTGGTGTTGATAACACAGAGTACATGGCTTATTATAATAATTCAGGTGCCAGCAATCCAAACAATGACGAAACAAGACGCAATACAAATACTACACTGACTGCAATTGGCAGCAGTATTTTAGGCTCAGATTATAATGTAAACAGCGGGGCATTCTCAAGCACAACCAGTGATGATAATACTAATTATTTTGGTGTTGGTAGAAACAATGAGCCACCAACAGGATACCCTTTAAATGCATATCTGAATTTAAGCTATAATATCTCTGATCTTGGAAATAATATTTCTTCTGAAACAGACTTAGTTTCTCTTAATTTCACTATTAACTATTGCCATTCAAATGATGCCGCTATCCCGATTACTTGCGGAGCTGCTATTGGAAGTGGAACTCCTGGAACTGCTTATGCAGAGTTGTTTAATTATGACAGCAATAGTTGGGATGCTGGTTTTGGCATAATAACCCAAAATATTAATTCTGCTGCTGAAAACACAGAAACATATTCTGAAGCAGATAATCTGAATGATTATAATCAAAACACAAGCAATATTGTGAATGTGCGTTTTCAGACAAACATAGGCGGTCTTGGTAAATCAACAGATGCTTCTTTTGCTCTGGACTATGCATATTTGACTGTGTTTCACAAAGAAGAGGTTTTTGCTGGCCTTGAAGATATTGGAAGCCCACATCTGGCTGTTGCTGCTAATTCATCTGTAACAGACTACCAGGGTTTGTGGATTTGGAATTGGGACACAACAGGCCAAGCAGAAGGAAATTACACTGCCACAACATATGGAAACAAAACTGGTTATAATGATAATTATGATTATGAATGGTTTGAAATTCTGATTGACACTACAGGTCCTGTCTCTACTCTTGACAGGCCTCTTGCAGATTCAACAGTTGATGGCGTTGCTTTAGGATTCACATACACAGTGAATGCAACTGTCACAGATGCTGATGTTGGAATTATTGACACAGTAACTTTCATGTATCGTTACAATGATACAGACACCTGGAAACTTATTTGCAGAGATCAGGATGGCACTGCTCCTTTTGAATGCAATTGGGACTTATCAGGGTTAAGCAATGGCTGGGATTATGAAGTCTTGGTCTATGCAAACGATAGTCTTGGAAATCTGGGCGATAATAATACTCATATTAACATAACTGTTATCACTGAATATATTAACATTACTTCCATTCTTGTTGATGATAGTGTAGATATTCCTCTTGATCAGATTGACTTGATTGCAGGAACAACAAAAACTGTTTATTGCAATCTGACAATATGGGATCCTGAAGTATATACCAACATCAGCTCAGTCAATGCCACATTCTATTCCTCAACAACAACGTTTGATGCGAGTGACGCTAATCAAACGCATTACACCAACACGAGCTGCACATTAATCAGTGGTGGAGGTAACACTGCTGATTATGTGTGCGGCTTTACAGTATGGCACTTTGCACTTAATGGAACTTGGGAATGCAGAGGATACACAGAAAACTTGTATTCATCAAATATATCACTAGACAACACAACTGTGAGCCAATTATTTGCCATAAATATATCGACAACATTGATTAATTATACAGACTTAGAACCAGATCAGGAATCACCGAATGTGGAAGTTAATGTTAGCAATGTTGGTAACATGCCTATGAATATTAGTGTTTATGGATTTGGAGGAGAAGATGAATTAGGAGGAACAGATCTTTCTATGATTTGCGAGATAAACAACATCAGTGTTGAATTTGAACGCTTCTCTACCAGTAGTGGAGTTGCCTATGACTCTAAAAATCAATTGTCATCTACACCACAAGACATTGGTTTGACTATACCTGCGAAAGCAAATGAAGCAGAAGTAAAGAGCAACTCCACTTACTGGCAATTCATGGTGCCTCCACATGAACAGGCATTTGGTCAGTGTAATGGCAGTGTTGTGTTTATGGCTGAGAGCCCTTGATTATAAACTAAATTGGCTTAGCTACTTTATCCCACAGGTATTTATGATATTTTTTATAATTCTCCGCTATCTCTTTACTCTCCATCATAAAAGCAAATATTTCTTCCCCCCAGGAGAGATTCACAACTTTATTTCCATAAATAACAATTACATTGGGATTCCCGCTGAATTCTTTTGGGAGAACTTTGACATTTAAAAGCTTGGTTTTAGGCATTTTATTTCTTAGCTCCCATCTAATTAGATTATTCCAGGCACAGCTTGATTTAATTCTTCTTTTATTATAATGCGGCCAGTAGTAAGGGAGTTCTTTTACTAGATACATGCCTCCCCCAATAGCGTAAAGATTCTTGTGGTTTAGTATGTCTTCAAAAATTGTTTTCATGCCTTCTTTGCCACGATAAACTTCAAATCTTATTTTTGGTTTTGATTTTTCATATATTTCCTCTATGTCAGGTATTATTTTTTCAAAAGATTTTAGTTCCTCAATTTTTTTCTCTGCTTCTACTCTTAATTTATTTGGAGGAGCACATTGATATGTTCTTTTTCCTCTTTCAATTGTGTATGAAATTAAACCTTTCTCTATAAGTTTGTTAATAATGTCATATATTGCTCTTCTTTCAAGACCTGTTTTTTCATGAATATTGTTAATTGAAGCTGTGCCTGTGTTTAGAATGGCTGAATAAACTTTTACCTCTCCATTTGAAAGCCCGAGCGTTTTGAGTTCTTTGAAATCCATGCATCAATGTAATGTTAAGAGCTTTATATATTTTGTGGTATACTAGTATGCCACAAAGGTTTAAATAATATACCACTCCCCAGTAACGTACATGGTTACTTTAAATACAATTAAGGAAATTCTTGAAGAAAATAAGAATAATATTTCAATTCACGAATGTGCTGTGTATAATCGCCCTTTCCACGTGATTAAGAATGATTATGGGTGCAGAAGAGTGGCGCAAGAGATTACATTTCATCTTTCCCTGAAAAAAGAAATTCCTACATTATCTGGATTAAATTGTTTTTTCTCAGAATTGTTAACTAACCTAAATACGCCTCTCCCTAAAGTATTTCCTTTTGAATGGAATTATATTTTAAAAAAAAATCGGGGCTTTGATGAACGCGGAAATTTTCTTCCCCACGATAAAAAAGGGCTTGCTGGGTTTGAGAGAATTCTCGTGTCTTTTAATGAAATAATTGCGAAAGTTGAGAGAAAAGTAACTGTAGAGTATAACTTTTTGTTTAATAAAGAAAATAAAGGACAATTTATAAGGTTTCGAAAGAAAACTAAGACTTATAAAACTCACACTCCTGAGGAAGAAAATGTATATGACCCCTTTGATGAACTTACAAGAAGAATTTGGTTTGTTACTTATTTCAACGAACAACATTTCAAAAAAGAATATTCTTATCATCCTAAAATAAAAGAAATAACATCCGCTGACTCCTTTGGACGTCATATGAAAGAATTATTTTGGAAACAATTTGAACTCAATTATGCAAAGTCCTTGCTTTCAGGAAAGGATTGGAAAGTTTTTGAAAATGAATGCATTGAAACAAAAGCAAAAATACCTCGGAATCAAGGTATTATTATTTGGTCTCAAAAAGATTATGACAATAATCACAAAAAATTCTTAGAGGATACCGTAAGAAAACATGATTATTACGTAGGGAAATACTTGTGAGTTTGTAAGTATATATAACTAAATTTACTCAAACATGACAAATAAGATAAATATAACACAGGATATTGAAATGATTGTTAAGGCACTTAGCAAGCCTGACAAGCCAGTTATAGATTTACCAAGAATAAGAAGCGTGGGCAAGTATCTTGGTGAACAACATGGCGAGCTAATATTATTAGAAGATGAATATGATGTGCAAGTAAATCCATTAACTCTTGGTATTGGATTATTAAATCTTTCTTGTGAGCTAAAACTTATAGAAAATGGTGAATACGGCTCCTATGATTTTTATAAAAGAACAATTATTTTTCCCACTAAACATCATTTTACTTTTGGTGGAACTGGTTTTTTGATAAGAGAAAATGAGGCTTTATTTTTAGGAATTAAAAGCGGACATGAAAGAACTATTGGACATGATCAAAGAAATGAGGAGCACGATAAGGGGATTGAAGGAAAATTAAATGTAATCATTGGCACGCAAGAAATTGAAGAATTATTTATACATAAGTATAGTGATTTGATTTCTTCATACCTTGAAGCAGCAAATCGTTTAGATATTCTTGTATCTCCTAAATTAAAACAGGAATATCTCAAGAGCGAATATCATCTTTTATTTAGGGATAATCACTATAATTTTTTGGAAAGTTATTTTGTTGAAAAAGGTTTACATAAAGGCGAATATATCTTTGAACCAGAGCCAGGACTAACGATTGATGTGCCCGCATTAATAAAACACCGGTGGAATGAATATATGGAATATTGTAAAAAAGAACGGCGGGAAGTACCTAAAGAATTGGATTAAACTTCATATTTCATAACTTGTATAAAGATAAATATAAAGATTAATGCCCCTCAAAGAATCTTTCTATCATGCTCTCGTAGAGAAGAGTTGTTTTCATATCCCAGCTTGGCGGAAAACATCTGCTGTAGTTCTTCCAGGAGTATCGTTCATCCAAAAATATAATTACTCCTTTGTCTGTCTCGCTTCTTATGCATCTGCCTGCGCTTTGGAGTGCGCGGTTGAAAGCTGGGAAAAGATATCCGTAATCCCATCCTTTTTTGAATTTCTCATCATAATATTTTATCAGGGCTTGTGTTTCAAGATCTGGGCGCTGAAGAGGTAGGCCGACAATGATTACACCTTTCAAAAAACTGCCTGGCAAATCTATGCCTTCTGCAAAGTTTCCACCAACAACACCAAGAAGAACAGCTCCAACATTTTTATAGCCTTTGAAAGCTTCTAAAAAATCCATTTTTTCTTTTTTAGTCATTTTCTGCTGTTCAACAAAAGTTGTTCTGTCTGTAAGCTTTGAAAAATATTTCTCAACTTCGTCTCTTAAGTTATAGCTTGGAAAGAAAACAGCTGTGTTTCCAGGAATCTTATTGGTTGCTCTTGCAATTATTTCTGCTATTTCACGATATTGATCTTCGCTTCTGGTTTCATATTTTGTGCTTGTCTTAGGTATAATTATGCTAAGCTTGTTTTTTTCTGGAAACGGACTTTTATAACTCTCCTGATCTGCACTGTCAAATCCCAGTAATTCTTTGTACATGCTTGTTGGGCTTAAGGTTCCTGACATTAGAATAGTTGAATATGCTGAGCCAATAACATCCCTGGTTATTAATGAAGGGTCAAGACACCTGTATTGAACTACAAGTATCTCTTCTCCACGCAACCCTCTGCTTTTGGAAAGAATTCTAGTAAATCCTTTGTCATCACCTTGCCATGCCTCTAAAAAAGCACCAATAGTGCCAAGCGAAGATTGCTTGTCTTCTTCTCTTATAATGTCTGCTGTAACAAGCATCTCTGAAACCATCTCATCATAATCTGTAAGCTCATTAATTTCAGATATTAACAGGTCTTTTGTTAAATATATTTCATCATCAACATTTTTTCCCATTTCAAATACTTTTTTTCTTAATAATTCCAGTATTTGAAGAATTTCTTCTTTGTCTTTCTTTTTTATTTCCTCAATTGCCCTGTGAATAGTGTTTGTGCTAATCCTGTGGCTTGCGAGGTCTTTTACTCTCTCAGGAAGATTATGTCCTTCATCAATAATTATAATAATTTTATTTAGTTCTTTTCCTGTTCTTTTAAGAAAATTTTCCCTTATGTGCGGATTGAAAAGATAATAATAATCACCAATAATAACTCTTGCATCTTTTGCAATCAGCAGCGAAACTTCATACGGGCACATTTCATGTTCTTTGCTTTTTTCCACAATGCTTTCTGTGTCTGTTTTGTTTTCCCTTTTTAGCTGCATGACAAGTTCTAATGCCTGCTTTGAAGATTCACCTTTATCTCTCATTTTTGTGTAGAAATCACATAAGTCATCTTCTTTTAGTTTTTTGCAATATTCTGAGAATTCCCGCGGATAAAGTTTGCTTACTGTTGGCTGAAGGCACATCCATTTTTTTCCAATGATGTCAACAGCTGTGAAATTAAGCTTGTATTTTTCTCTGATTTGATTTACAGTTTCCATAGCCAGCTTGTGCTGAGTGTGTCTTGATGTGAGAAAAAAAACAGTTAAATCTTTTTTTTGCGCTTCTTTAATGCCCGGGCCAAGAGCTGCTGCTGTTTTTCCCAGACCTGTTGGTGCATGAGCAATAAGGTTTTGCTGAGTCGTGACTGTCTTGTTGATTTTTCTTATTAATTCATCTTGTATAGGTCTGACTGTTTCGTGTGGAAATAAGACTTCTTTGAACTCCTCACCCAATACCATTTTAAGGAGAAGGAATTTCAGGGCGTATTTAAAGTTTTATGTAATAAGACTTTGGCCATAAACCAAGAAGTTGAAAGATGTTGGTTTGGCAAAGAAGTTTGCAAAGAGATTAAAGATTTGATTTTGTTTTATTAGTTTCTATTTTATTATGATTCTATTTTCTTTTGGCTCTATTTCCTTTTCTTAGAATTAATAGTGGTTTTGACTTTTTCAGTGTATTTCTTAATCAAAGACCCGCCTTTCTTTTTGGTTTCTTCTGCTGTTTTCTTTGTTTTTTCTTTTAACCTGTCAAAAGTTGTATGCGCTTGTTTAAGCCTTGCTTCCCAGTCAATTGAATAGTCTTTGAGTACACGGTGGAATTTTTTAACAGTTTCACCATAATTATTGAAATAAGTTATTAAAGTCAGGTCTTTGAGTCGTTTATGCACAGGTATTTCATCTGGATAGCCAAAAGCCAGAATTAATTGAGGCCTTGCATCAGGAGGAATATTAAGAATAGTTCTGATTTTTTCTTCATCAAATGCACCAACCCAGTTGCCACCCAATCCAAGAGCATGAGCTGATAAGAGCATGTTTTGTGCTGCAGCTGCACAATTCTGGACAGTGTAGAGCTTCTGTCCTCTTAAGCCATAGTGTCGTTCTGTCTGCTCAGGGTCAGAGCAAACCACAATTAAAAAAGCTGCGTTATGAATGCATTCCTGATTCAGGCTGTATTCACACAGTTTTTTCATTATCTCCTTGTCATCAATAACAATGAATTTCCAGTCCTGAACATTGCCGCTGCTAGGAGCCATTGAACCTGCTTCTACAACAGTCATTATTGTCTCAAAGTCTACAGGAACATTAAGAAACCTTCTAATGCTTCTTCTTGTACTTATGCATTCTAAAGCGTCCATTTTAATCATGTAAAATGTTTTTGTATTTAATGTTTGTTGTTTTCAGCTGTCCGCAGGACCAAATTTTATTTTTTCTTTAGTTTTTATTTTTATTTTTTTATTATCCTTGTGCCGCATCTCATGCAGAAATCAGCATAACTATAATGCCTTGTACCGCATCGCTGGCACGGAACAATTGTTGGCTGTTGAGTAGTAGGATGCTGAACATGTTGAACATGCTGGGCTTTTTGAATATGATGCTGACCCTGCATATGGCTCATATGATGCTGAGATTGATGATGCTGATGTATTTGTTGTGTATTTTGTGATTGTTGTTGATATTGTTGCTGTTGATTAACAGGTTGTGCATGTTGGCGTGTTTGATGTTGATGTGCTTGTCGATGCTGTGATTGGTGAGCAGGGTGTTGTTTATGAACAGGATGTAATGGCTGATTTTTCTTTTGGCGTATTCCTTTCACCACATATTTGCCAATACCGAAAACTACGAAAAATATTCCTATCCAAAAGAACAAGGCAAAGCTACCTGTATCTGTGCTCACCTCTACAAATTTTGAAAAGCCGGCAACCAATGCGCCAGCCACAATCATCAGCCAACCTGGAATCGGGGCCATAATTATAATTTTAGGATTAGGGGTTTTAATATTTTTTGAATTTGGTAGAAAATAATTTATATAAGTTCATCCTTACTAACAACATGAATGAGTTTAACCCTCTGGAAAAAAAGAAAAAAAAGCATTTATTCAAGGATTTGGAAGTTAATCCTCACTCAGATCATCCTGTGCACGAAGAGTTTGTAGATGAAGAAGACATTAGGGAGTATAAAAAAAGAATTAGAGAAGAAGAGGAATAGGAATAATTAAGAGAAATAATTATTAATATCTATTTCTTCTTGCCAATAATTTTTATTTTCCCAGGCATGTATGGCACTAATGCTTTAGGAACAGTTACTGTTCCATCTTTGTTCTGAAAGTTTTCCAGGATTGCAACCATTATTCTTGAAGTTGCAAGAGCTGTGTTGTTGAGAGCATGCACTAGTTCTCTTTTTCCCTGCCTGTCAACTCTGATGTTAAGGTTTCTTACCTGATAATCTGTGCAGTTGCTGAGACTCATAACTTCACCATACTCTTTTGTTGTCGGTCTCCACACTTCCACATCTGCACTCTTGGTTTTCCATGCAGCAAGGTCACCTGAGCAAATTTCAATAACACGATATGGAAGGTCAAGTGTCTGCATTATTTCTTCTGAGTTTTTAAGAAGCTCATCATACATTTTGTATGAATCTTCTGGAGCGCAAAAAATAACTTGTTCCACTTTGTTGAACTGGTGTGTTCTCCAAAGCCCTTTTTCATTTATACCATGGCTTCCTATTTCTTTTCTAAAGCACATACTATAGGAAAAAACTTTTTTTGGCAGGTCTTTTTCAAGGAAAGTTGCTCCAGTGTATCTTGCCAAGAGAGAGTATTCTGCTGTTCCTATAAGTGCAAGGCCTTCGTCTTTTACTTCATATATTGTCTTTGCAAATTCTTCTGTGTCAAGAGAAGCTGCAAGAATTTCATTTTTTAACATTATTGGAGTTTCTATGTAATAATATCCTTTTTTTTGCATAAAATCAACTGCAAATCTGATTAAAGCTTGGTTAAGAAGAGCTAAGTCTCCTTCAAGATAATAAAAACCATTTCCAGATGACTTTGCACTGGCTTCAAAATCAGCAATACCTAATGATTCGCAGATTTCAACATGGTTTTTGATAGGAAAACTGAATTTTGGAGGCTTGCCCCATTTTTTTATTTCAGGATTTTGAGTATCGTCTTTGCCTATTGGCACAGACTCGTGCATGATGTTAGGTATTTTTGCAAGCAAAGGAAGTAGCTGTTTTTGCAGTTTGGCTTGCTTTTCCTCATTCTTTTTTATTATGTTAGGAATATCTTTTGCTTTTTTTACAATGGCTTTGACATCTTTGCCTGCTTTTTTAGCCTTGTTAATCTCTTCACTGATTTTATTTCTGTCATGCCTCAGTGTGTCAATTTCTGCTCTTAACTTTCGCCACTGCTCATCTGTTTTTAAGAAATCATCAACTACCTTAGGGTCCTGAAACTTCTTTTTCATGTTATCTTTGCAAAGCGCAGGATTTTCACGTATAAACTTTATATCAAGCATTTTAACTAATAGAATAAGATTGAATGTTTAAATATTTTGCTGTGTTTTGGCTTTAGTCAAAATACTCAAGAATCTCTAATTTTTGTTGTAAAAACCTTTTATTATTGTTCTTGTAGGAGTTCTGAAAAGGCTTTTCCAATTCAACTTGCCTTGTTTTTTCAGATATTTTTCAACAACATAATAACCTATGGCATATCCTGCCCATAAAGGATATTTTCCTGTTCCAAAGAATAATTTTCTGTATAAATCATCACTTTTTGAATCCAAATATTTTTTAATTTTGTTAAAAATTAGTATTGCTTGTTTTTCTGAGATTGATTTAACCCAAACCGCCTTCCTGCCTCCTAAAAAATGTTCGCGAAAGTGTTCTGCGAGCCCATCAAAAACAAGATAATCACGCAAAGTAATTATTTTACTATGATATTTAGGGGTAAGAACGTGTGCTATTTCATGAATAAAAGTTTCTCTTAATGCTTTTTGCCAACCTTTTGTTGGGTGTATATTAAGAATAATTAGATTTTTCATATTAGAAAAACCAGCAATACCATTCATTTTTCTGATTACAAATTTATCATCTGTAGAAAATATCAAGACTGTGACTTTCTCAATAATAAATGGGCTACACTTCCTAAAAGCTTGTTTAATATTCTTTAAAAGTTCTTTTTTATTATTTGAAGAAAGCTCCAGACATAAAAATATTTCTAAAATAACATTACTATTATTACAAGTAATTGTATAACTTCTCATAAATGTGAAATTAACTGCTTCCTCTTATCTCAAGCGCTTCTCCTGACTGCACAGCCTTCATTATCATTTTTCCTGTTTGGTTGAACTTAGTAATCTTTATCATGCTTTTCTTGGATGTCGTAGCGCTCATCAAGAATTCGCCTTCAAGATATATGTCAATTTCTTTGAATGCATTTTCAGGGCTTAGCCTTATCATAACATTTTTTTTGTCAATCTTGACTTGGTATGCAAGAGTGTCTGTTCTTTCTTCGCGCTTAGATGGCTTGCTGCTTTTTTCTGCACCTTCAATAACATCAATACTTACACCTAGATGCGCTTCGATTTCATTTATGGTCTGGCCCTGCCTGCCAATAAGTCCTGCTTTTTTTCCAACAGGAACATAGACTCTGCAGCGATTGTCAGATATCATGTCAACATCTGCCTGACCAACATATTTTCTTATTTCTTCTTTTATTGCATGCTCTGCAAGTTTTCTTGCAGGCGTTGCATGCTCAACTTTTACAGGTATCACAACTGTTTCTTCACCATAACTGTACATTTCAAATTCAAGTTTGCCTGTGAAAAAATCATTGATTATCACTACTGGCCTTGCAAGGTCTGCTTCTACCATTCCACTTGGAACTTTTACTTCCATGTTTAAAGAAAATATTCTGTCAATTGTTCCGTCCTTGATAAATATTACTGTGTCAATAATATGAGGAATAACTCCAAGTTCAATTCTTCCTATGAATCTCTGGATTGCATCTATTGGCTTGGTTGCATGTATCACTCCAATCATTCCAACACCACTTAATCTTAAGTCTGAGAAAAGCCTGAAGTCTTCTGTGTTTCTCATCTCATCAAAAATAGTGTAATCAGGTCTGCTCAGTAAAAGAATGTCATGTATTTCCTGATTGCTTCCATAATTCATAGAATACTGAGTAACCTCTGCGCTAAGCTTAAGGTCTCTTGGAGACTCAATTGTCTTGACAACATTATTTTTTTTCAGGTAATGCTCTGCAAGCGCCTGTGCAAAAGTTGTTTTTCCATGGCCAGGCGCGCCTGCAATAAGAATTCCTTCTGCTTTTTCATCAATTCTTTTTTTAATCTTTTCATTAAGCTCATAATCTTTTAATGCAAGCCTTTTAATCGGATGAACAGCTGTTATCTCATAGCCATCTGCAAAAGGAGGCCTTGTAATAACAATCCTGAAAGTTCCCAGCTGAATAATTGTTGAACCTTTTCTGTCAGACTCAATAAAACCGTCTGTTCTGCTGCTTGCTTCTTCTGCAATTGCTTTTGCAAGTTCCTTAACAGCTTCTCTGTCAAGCACATCTTTGCTAAGCTCAGCATAAATCCATTCGCCGGGTTTGCCTTTTTTTGCCTTGATAGTGCAGTCTTCTTTAATATGCAAACTCATGGTTGTCTTGTCAAAATATTTCTCTAATACAAATGGTTTCTCCTGCTGCTCAAACTCATAAAGAATAACTTTGATGCCTTTGCTTTCAGCCACCAAGCTTTGGACTTTATCAGCAGTCACAAGAGTTGCATTTTCATCAGCAGCAAGCTGCCTGATAACAGAATCAATTTCTCCTGTTTTTGCACGCCTAATCTCAAAATCAGTTGGCCTGTTTCCTTTAAAAATAACTCTGAATAAATGTTTTTTGCCAAGCTCTCTTAGTTTTTTAACTTCTTCCAAGCCAAGATATCCTGTTTCTCTGTTCTTGTTAGCCTGGCTTTCCAGCTCAGCCATAACAGTCTCATGAATAATGATTGTATGAGGCTTTAGTTGCTTTTTTTCAATTTTTTTAGAAAGAAGCCCTTCTATTATTACACTTGTATCAGGTAAGAGTTTTAATGCTCTTGTCATACCTGCCACACTCTTTTTTGTAATTTTTTTTGATGTTTTTATAATTTTTTTCTGTGCCATTTTTTAGCTCCAGACCGGCAATAGTTGAGAATTAGAAAGGGTTTATAAAGATGACTGTTAATTAGTCAGCGACATAAGTAATTAATAAAATTTAGCTTAAAAAAATGTTTATTCCAGAAATTCTCTAAAGAGTCTTGTAATTCGTCAACTGTTTTGTAGTATTTGGAGTTTGTTGTGTTTGCTCTTGTTATTTTCCAGCAT
>JAHJQO010000051.1 GCA_018819305.1 Nanobdellota archaeon | reverse complement strand
TGTAGAAATTTTTGCGCAACTTCGTTCGCAATAATTATTGCGGCGAAGCCGCAACTTAAATTTTTCTAAGAAAAAGAACTAATACGACCTAAAGGTCGGGGTATTAAACCCCTTGGCTCGCTAAAGCTCACCAATAAAAATAAAAGATATTGACATAATGCTTGAAAAAAACTTTAACTTAGATTTAATACAAACACCAGAAGGATGGGAAAGGAAAAAAACACATTTTGGAAACTTGAGGCTTATTAAAGGCGAAGAACAAATAGATGTCTGGTGTCTTGAAAGCAATCTTCAGATAGGAAGGCCG
Organism: Nanobdellota archaeon; assembly: GCA_018819305.1. Classification (GTDB taxonomy): domain Archaea; phylum Nanobdellota; class Nanobdellia; order Woesearchaeales; family SM23-78; genus SM23-78. The sequence goes on along the minus strand of JAHJQO010000051.1, from coordinate 16,020 downwards.
GGCCATACAAAAACAATAGAAGAATACCTTAAAACTGTTCCTTTAACAATTCAATCAATTGCATATGACTCTGACCTTGGAAAAATATTTGGCGACATAGGGCTTGAATCTCTGCTCACAAAAATAGTGAAAATTAATAATCTTGAGAGGTCATACAAAGCATCTTCAAAAAGAGGGCACAATATAGAATATTATCTTCTAATGAAATCCATGAAAATCGGATTTATTCCAGACCTTTCGAATTTAAAAGAGAAAACACAGGAATATTTCCGGAAAAAGAAGCAATACAAATATAAACAAGAAGAAAAACAATAAAAGTAATGGTCCTGAAAAAAACAATATTATTCCTGTTAATAAGCGCATTATTTCTATGTTCCTGCACAATAGAACAAGATACTGCAATAACCACTTACATTCCTGATTCTGAAGATACAATCACAATAATGAACTGGAACATACAGGTCTTTGGAAAAGCAAAGTGGGCAAAACCAGATGTAAGAGAAAAAATTCTGGATATTGTTCCTAAAGCAGACATTGTATTTATTCAGGAAATAAGAGATATAAGTGGAGATGTTTTCAGAGATTTATGCAGTCAAATAAACAAAACTCACAAATGCAACATCTCAAGCAGGGCAGGAAGGAGCAGTTCAAAAGAACAATACGGAATAATATATAAGAATGAAATTGAGCTGATAGGAATTTATGATTATAATCCTGATGAAAAAGACAGATGGGAACGGCCGCCTGTTATGGTCAACTTCAGAGTAAATGATTATGAGTTCAGAGCAGTAAATATTCATGTCAAACCAGATGATGTAGCAAATGAACTCAATCATCTGGAATTTGAATATCTTGTAAGCAGTTTGGCTATTAACAGAATTTGGCTTGGAGATTTCAATGCTGACTGCTCATATTATGATGAAGAAAACAAAACAGTGTTCAAGGAAGAGTTTTGGGTAATCAAAGATACAGATGACACAACAGTATCAAAATCAAGCTGTGCCTATGACCGGATAATCCTGAACAGCGACATGAAAGAAGAATATATCAGATATGGCATCTACACAAACATCACAAAAGAAGTATCAGACCATTATCCTGTCTGGGTTGAGATGAAAGGATGGTGAAATCGAAAACTTTAAATAGAAGTTCAACTACTACGGCAGTAGGAGGTTTTACTATGGGAACAGTAGTTGTAACTCGGAATTATCAAATAACCATATCCAAAGATATAAGGGAACAGCTCGATATCAGTATAGGAGAAAAAATGATTTCAAACATAGATGAAAATGGAGAAATAAAAATAAAAAAAATAAATAAAAGCCCTGTTGAAGCAGCTTTTGGCATGTGGAAAAGAATGAAAATAACAGGAAAAGAATACGAAGACAAGATAAGAAAAGAATGGGGAGAAAGAGATGTTTAAGAAATCCATATTGATAGACACAAACATAATAGTTGACTTCCTGAGAGGTTATCCCAAATCAAGAAATATATTCGAAAAAATAGAGCAAAACAAAATAGAAGCTTCATTCTCAACAATAACAGAAGCAGAGATATTCTCAGGAAAGAGCTGTGACTCATTAGAAGAACAACATAAAATAGATGCGCTTCTCAACCTAATGAAAAGGCTGCAAGTAGATAAAAAAACAGCAAGAAAAGCCGGAGAAATAAAAAGAAAATACAATACATCAATACCCGATGCATTGATAGCAGCAACAGCCATATCTAACAACATAAAAAGCATTGCGACAAAAAACAAGAAACATTTCTCAAACATAAAAGAAATAATAATAGAAGAGCCATATTAATAAATCAGCTTAACTCATACTTCTGCTTTCCTAAGCCAAGTTTTTCTGCTTCAACAATTTGAAGAACAGGATCGTGGTTATGGATTTCTTTGAAAACATCCTTGCCTTCCTGCTTTATTACCAAGTCAAGACTGGCTTTTTCTATTGCAACAATATCAGTACTCATGAGAACACCAACATCTTTTGCAATAATACCACCAGTGTTTCTCATGCAATCACAATTTTTAGAAATATTCATGACTTCATTAACATAATATATTGGTTTGTTTATGGACTTGTTTTTCATTAAGTCAATAACTGCGTTTGCAGCTTCAGCAAGCACTTTATCAAAAGTTGTTTTTGCCTTGATAGCATTAGAAGGACAATTATAAACACAGGTGCTGCATCCAAAACACATTAAATGATTGATTCTTGCTTTTTTTCCAACAATCATAATTGTATGAAAAGGACATAGTTTTGCACAAACACCGCAAGCAGTGCAATCATCAGTCACTTTGTTTGGCACTCCTGCTTTGTGCTCTGCAAGCTTTGAACCTTTTGAAACACAACCCATTGCAAGATTTTTTATTGCTCCGCCAAAAGCACTGGCTGCATGACCTTTGAAATGAGTCAGCACAAGCATTGCATCAGCTTCAACCATTGGCTTAAAAACTTTTAACTGGAAATGTTTTATTTTTGTAACTACAAAATCATCAGCAACAACAATAGGGCAACCAATATTCTCCTCGCTAAATCCATGATGCGCAACAGCAGCCTTATGAGTCATACTAAAGTGCCTTGCACCAGGATACCAAACATTAGTGTCAAAAAGAAAAGGCTTGCAACCAAGTTTTTTCAGGACTTTCACTGCTCTTTTTGCAAGCTCAGGATTAAATTTTCCTTTGTTGCTCTCACCCATGTGAAGCTTGACAGCAACATTCATTCCTTTTTTGAAATTAGATTTAAGTTGTTGCTCTAGAACTTTTTCATACTTATCAGATTTAATCTCTTTTATTAGATGAACTTTGGTCATATTTTATCAATCCAATTTTTAAAAATCTTTTTTATCTCTTCTAAATGTTCTTTTTCCATAAAACTATGAGGAGCTCCTTTAATAATATGAATTTCTTTTTTACCAGGTAGCTTGTCAAATAAAATTTGCTGATGCTCAAGAGGTGTTGTTTTATCAAGTTCACCAACAATTAACATGACTGGCATTGTCAACTTATCAATATCCTGCAATAAATCATACTTCAACCTATCTTGCATGTGCGACCATGGCAATTTTTTCATAACACCTGGCTTTGATTTACTTTCTCTAATCTGCCATCCTGATTTTTCCCATTTTTCAAATTCCTCAGGATCATATTTAGAATTCGCTTCAAAACTAAGCTTGCCGCTGACAACAGTTGAAATAGGCGCAAGTGCCTTGACTTCTACAGGATGTTTTTCTGTGTAAAGAGCAGTGCATATGCCACCTAAACTATGACCTGCAAGGCAAAAAGGTTTCTGAAACCATTCCTGATTCTTTGCCCATGCAATAACATCTTCTAAATCAGCATAATAATTTGTAATAGTTGCATCCTCAAAGTTACCATCACTCTCTCCAATAGTATTGGTAGTGTCAAACCTAACTGTAGAATAACCTTTTTCTCTGAAAGCCTCTGCAAAAGCAATTATATGAAGATTTTCCTTGAAACCACCTAAGCCATGCATTACAAAAGCTAATCCTTTTTGATTTTCAACTAATTCAACAAGAACAACAATATTTTGGCCTTTTCTGTTTTTTATCTCAATTTTAGCCATATGATTACAAGAAAAAACAAGGTTTTAAAAATATTATGATTTTAATTCTAAGAAAATGTACAAATTTTTAACACAAAAAGAAGCATCCGCATATTATTCCAAATACTATCCAAAAATACTTGCTTACTGGCAAAAACATGGCCACGAGCTCAGGCCTATGCTGCTAAAAAAACTCAACATAAAAAACAAATGCATTCTAGATATTGCCTGCGGTGATGGTTCAATATTAAAAGATTTAGTAAAAAATAATGAAGTATATGGAATTGATATATCTGAAAGTCTCTTAAGAAAAGCAAGAAAAAATAGAGTAAAAACCGCCCTGCATGACCTAGATGAAAACAATGATTTGCCTTATCCAGACTTGTTTTTCGATGTAAGCCTCATGTTAGAAATAGTTGAGCACTTATTTCACCCAAAAATATTATTCAAAAAATGCTCAAAAGTTCTGAAAAAAAATGGAAAGATTTACATGACAATGCCAAACCATGCATATCCTGGAAGATTAGAAACAATTCAGAAATCACTAGAATCTGCTTTAAATCATGTTTACAAAGAGAAAATTCCTGAAAAAGCCAAAAGATTTGTTGATATAAACATTATGAACATAAGCAAACTTAAAAAAATACTTTCTGACACAGGATTTCAAATAAAAAAAATACATGGCTGGAACTGGAGAATAGAGGATCTTAGTGCTAGAAAAATAAATGAATTATGAAAAAACCCAAAAAAATCAGAAGACCTCTTAATAGTAATTGAAAAGAAAAAATAAGAAAAAATAATATTATAAAAAATTTATGGTAAATAAATCTGCTCTTCAAATATCTTCATTAATTGTGGAACACTTAAATCATTGCTATGCGGAGGCATTTCTCCTTTGTATTCAATTCCTGCTTTTTTAAAAGCTTTTTCCCAGTCAGAAAATATTGGATGCCCATCTCTATTACGCTTACCAAGACGGAGAGTTACATTCTCATATAAAACTCTTTGAAATGATTCAGTCATTTCCGGTGTTGGATTATCTTGATATCTGGCAACTTCACCTTCATAAACAATGCGTGTTTGTGCTCTTGCTTGTTTGAATTCAATATTATAATGAATTCCAAGTCCTATGCAACCAGCAAAACTTAAACAAAATAAAGGAAATCCTAATTTTTCTCTAATAGAAGTTATTGCTTTTCCTGTTTTAGTTCTATTTTCAAGATTATCTTTTTCCATATTATCACCCTTAAGAAGAAACAGAATATATAGAAAGTATATATACTTTTCTAAATTATTTCATTCTCGTCTTCACAGCACCCTAATAAACATTAGTCATAAGGATACCACCAATCTCTTTTCTTTTTTCCAGAATAAGAAATAATTGTTTTTGCTTTTAAACATTGCATCAATCTATTTTCAGAAGTTCTCAAACCACTGCTTTTGATTCCACCCTAATAATCCCCTCCTGAAAATGGAACATTAACCTCATTTATCCAAATCATTCCAACCTGAATTTGCTCACCGAGTTTTTTTGCTTTTCCAATATTCTTTGACCATATAGTAGCTCCTAATCCATAATTAGAATTATTAGTTAATTCTATTGCTTCTTCATCGCTTTTCACGGTTTTTATAGGGAGAACAGGTCCAAAAGTTTCTTCCTTTATTATTTTCATATCCTCACTTACATTTACCAAAACTGTCGGCTCAAAAAAAAAGCCTTTTCTATTTATTATTTTACCACCAATCAATATATCTGCTCCTTTAGAAACAGCTTCTTTAACATGCTCTTCTACTTTTTTTAGTTGTTCCTCATCAATTAAAGGTCCAAAATCTTTCTCAGGTCTCAGTTTCTTGACTTCTTTAACAACTTTTTCAATAAATTCTTTTGAAATTTTTTCATGAACATAAACTTTTTCTGTAGAGGTGCATACTTGCCCCGCATTGTTTATTGCACCCCAAACAACTCCTTTAACAGCCAAATCAATTTCAGCATCCTCACAAACTATTGCTGAATCTTTTCCGCCAGTTTCAACAGCTAAAGGTACAAAATCAATATTTTCCTTTATATCTCTGGCTGCCCTAATACTTCCAGTAAAGAATAATTTGTTAATTGGTTGTTTAACTAGTAATTTTCCGGTTTCCTTATCCCCATAAACAACATTGAAGACTCCTTTAGGAAATATTTTATTAATAATCTCGTCGAGCTTTTTAGCAGTCAGCAATGATTTCTCAGAAGGTTTAAACACAATAGTGTTGCCTGTTAATAACACAGGAATTATAAACCACATTGGTGAAATCAAAGGATAATTCCAAGGCATTATTATACCAACAACCCCGTGAGGCTCAAAACTTACATAACCCTCTGTTTCTGGAAAGAACTCAGAATCAAAACCAATCTTTTTCTCCTTGATATTTTTTATTTCTTTACAATAATATTCTATAGTTGCTTGAGAATCAAGAATTTCTGTTTCTGATTCTATACCTGGCTTTCCAACCTCAGACATAATAAGTTTTATAAGAACATCTTTTTCTTTTTCCAAAGCTTCAGAAAATTTTTTCATTAGGTTAATTTTTTCATCAACAGGAACTTTTTTCCAACTTTTAAAAGCATCTCTGGCATCGTTGACGGCATTTTCCACATCTCCAATAGTAGAAACATTAATTTCACCTATAACTTCTTCAGTTGAAGGATTAACACATTTTATTTTACTCATTATTTCATCCTCGTCTTAACAGCACTCCAAATCAGAGGAAGTGCAATTGTCACATCGCAGATGACGTCTGTGAAGTTTGCTTTTTCATTTAGTTTGCCCCAGCTAATGCCTTCTCTAAGTTCTGCGCCGCTGCTTCCGCCTGGCTCTGGCCTGTCCATTGTAACCTGAACTCCGTAAGCTGCTCCTTTGCTGAATTGCATTGCCTGCTGGATAAAGTTTTTAGGAACGCCACCGCCAAGATAGATGAATCCTGATTTTTTTGCATCCCATGCAGTATTGAGAATATCTTTTAAATCATCAAAAACCTGAACATCAACTTTTTTGTTTTTTGCCAGATGCCCCCAAATCATTAATCCAATTCCAGAGTCACTGATTGCAGGGCAGTAAATATCTATATTTTTTTCAAAGCATGATCTTAGGATGGATGGCTTGTCTTTTGGAACCATGCTTCCAAGCTGGTGAATGAATTGCTTTATGCTCATTTTTTCTTTGAAAATTTCATCAAAGTGTTTTGTAAAAAAATCTTCCATGCCTTCATAAACATTATTTGGCATGAATGAGTCAAACATTCTGTCAATTCCTTTTTTCTGCAATTCAGCATCATCAACTCTTGCAGAGCCTTTGTAATGATGATAACCAAGAGCTTCTACTAAGTCATGGGTTAGCATTGCTCCTGTTGTGACAAAGACTTTGATTTTTCCAGTGTTAAGCACATCAATCAAGATGTTTCTCATGCCTCCAGGCACAAGAGCCCCAGCAGCGCCCAGAAAAACAGTGCAATCCTTATCTTTGAACATTGTTGTGATTATGTCTGTTGCAGTTGATATTCTGCCAGCTCCCATAACTCCTGACTTGCCCATCTTCCTGACAAGCTCATCAGCAGAAATACCAGCATCTATGCTAAACTGCTCAACTTTGTTCAAATCTTGTAAATCTTTAGTCATATTTCTCTGGATAAAGTAGGGGTTTATAAAAATTATGATATCCACACAACAACAAAAATTCAAAAAAAGAATTTTTGAGTTCACAAAAGCAAAGCTTTTGGGACACAAAAGAAAATCTTTTGTTGTGTCATGAAAAAACATACATGTCAAAACCCAAAACTTTTTAAACCATTTCTTGTTTTTTCTAAGAAAACTTAAATAAAACATAATAAAAAATTACACAGAGGTGTATTAACATGACAGTTATTGGATTTAGTTTCACAAAAATGCTCATTGAAAAGAAAAACCCAGTTAAGGGCAAGGTTAGTATTAATAATAATGTTGCTATTAAGACAGTTGAAGAGACTACGCTTAATATCAATGCTGACAAAAAAGCTCTTAAGTTGGATTTTGAGTTTACTTCAATTTATGAGCCGGGCATTGGAAACATACAGATGCTTGGTGAAGTTGTTTATCTCGCTGACAAGGCAAAGGCCGCTGACATCATAAAGCAGTGGAAAAAAAATAAAAAGCTCGATAAGGATGTGATGACTGCAGTGCTTAACAATGTCCTGGCTAAGTGCAATATTCAGGCGCTTATCCTGAGCAAGGACATGAACCTGCCGCCTCCAATACCCTTGCCAAAAGTCGGGGATAAGGAATAACTGCCAATAACCAACTTTTCAAATTATTTTTTCTTTGTACATAATATATATCGCAATTAATAGTCTATAACAGAAGCTATGGGCTACAGCAAACTTTATAAAAGATAGAAGCAAAGATTACAACTAAAAAGAGGGTTGTAAGAAGCAGGCTATAGAAACTGTGGATTAATCGTCATCAGAGTCCCTGTCTTCTAAGGAATCTTCTGTCTTACTAAATTCACGTTCACCAAAAATAATATCCTCGTTAGGCATGTATAACCTAGGGTATGACAACCAAGTATTAAAATATATCGAAAAAATGGGTAAAAACACTGAAAAAATGTTTAAAAAAAATAAGAAGAACAAGAAAGGAGAATGGAAAATCGATTTCAAGTACAACCTTAGATTATACTTTAGTATGTTAAAAAACTACAAAATCTTGACTGTGGGCTTATTAATTATAATTCTGGTTCTACAAGCCAGCCATGTTCTGGATAAGTACTTATTCAAGGAAATTATTGACAGGGGAACTGAGTTTACAAATGGAACTCTTAGCAACGGAGCTTTCATACATATACTGCTTATAATAGCAGGCATATATATTGTAATTCACACTATTAATGTTATTTTAAGGTGGCTGCACCTTCACTTAATCAACCATCTGGATGGAAGCTTGATGCTGGACCTGAAAAAGAAGTTCTTTAACCACCTGGTCCATTTATCTTATAACTTCCACACCAGCAACAAGACAGGCACATTAATCAGCAGGCTTATCAGGAGCGGCGGAGCTATTGAACGAATGACTGACGTGCTTGTGTTTAATTTTGTACCTATTGTATTTCAGGTGATTGTAACAAGTTTATCATTGCTCTACTTTGATGTATTTTCAGCAATCACAGTGTTAGTCATAGTGGTTATATTCATGGCTTTCAGCTTGTTTATCAACCAGGCTCAGCAAAAATCAAAGCTTAAAGCAAATGATGCAGAAGATTTTGAAAAAGGAAATATTAGTGATATCTTCACAAACATAGAGTCTGTCAAGTACTTTGGAAAAGAGAAAAACATCAAGAACAAGTATGCAAGAATTGGACTAGCTACAAAACGCGCAATGATTGCAAACTGGAATTATTTCAGATGGCTGAGTGCAGGACACAGCCTGATACTTGTCGCAGGTACATTCATGATTGTTTACTTTCCATTAATCAAAATGCTAAACGGAGCAATGAGCATAGGAAGCCTTGTATTTATCTATACTGTTTATGGCAACCTGTTTGCTTACTTGTTTGGATTTGACCATGGCATCAGAAACTATTACAGAGCAATGGCTGACTTTGAATCATTGTTCCAATACTATAAAATACGGAATGAGATAGAAGACAAGTCAGATGCAAAAGTACTCAAGGTCAAACAGGGGACTATTGAATTCAGAAATATTGGCTTCAAATACAAGAAAAAGAAAATCCTGAATAACTTTGACCTGAGAATAAAGAAAAACCAGAAAATTGCACTTGTAGGTCCATCTGGCTCTGGAAAAACAACTATTATCAGGTTGTTGTATAGGTTGTTTGATGTAGATGAAGGAGCCATACTCATTGACGGCAAAAACATTAATGAGTTCAAGCAGGAGAGTCTGAGAAGTGAGCTGAGCATTGTTCCGCAGGAGTGTGTGTTGTTTGATGACACTATTTGCAATAACATAATGTTTTCAAGGCCAAATGCTAAAAAAGAAGATGTGAAAAAAGCATCTAAGTTTGCACAGCTTGATGAAATAATCAGTGAGCTGCCTTTGAAAGACAAGACAATTGTAGGGGAAAGAGGAGTCAAGCTTTCTGGCGGAGAAAAGCAAAGAGTTTCAATAGCCAGGGCTATACTTGCCAATAAAAAAATCCTTGTGATGGATGAGGCCACATCTGCTCTTGACTCTGAGACAGAGCATGAAATCCAAAAAGACCTTGAAAAACTAATGCAGGGAAGGACAAGCATTATAATAGCTCACAGACTTTCAACAATAATGAAAGCTGATGTGATTGTTGTTATGGACAAAGGAAAGATTGTGCAAAAAGGAACTCATAACCAGCTTATCAAAACAAAAGGAATGTATAAGACGCTGTGGAATCTGCAGAAAGGAGGGTATATTAAGTAAATTATAGAATATAGCATCCTTAGGTCAAAAATTCTTCTTATTTTTCTATCTTGCTCGTTGTCGGGGGACGGCCCCTCGGGGAGACAGAGCCTTAATATAATCACATAGAAATTTTTGAAGATGCTATGTTCTATTTAATAAGTAAAAATTTTTATATTAATTCTTTTTTCTGTTTTTCATTATGTACGACCCAACCAAAGCTTACACAGATAATATTCTTGAAATAATTAAGACCACGTGGGATATTCCTTATGCAGATATTTCAGAAGGTATTTATCCTGTGATCAAGAAAAATTTTGATTACAAAGAGGTTGACCATACAGACGGCATTGGCACCAAAGGCTATTATTATTGGAAAGAAAACAATTATTATGGTGCTGTGCTTGATGCTCTTGCCATGAATCTCAATGACTTAGCTTTAATGAGAGCTATTCCTTACAAGCTTCAGAATCATATAATGATTCCTGAGGATGATAAAAATATTGTTATTGCTATTATGATGTGCATGGCTATGGAGTGTGAAAAAAGAGAAATTGCTATTACCGGAGGAGAGACTTCCGTTCATAATAACATGGATGGCATGGATATCAGCATGACTGTGTCTGGATTTGTTGTGGAGGAAAAACCTAATCAATTTCAATCAGGTGACTGGCTTATTGGTTTGAAAAGCACGGGTCTGCATTCAAATGGCTTTACAAAAGTAAGAGAATTATTTCCAGGAACTTTGAGTCCTGAGTTTGTCAAACCAACTGCTATTTATCTTGACCAAATAATTGAGCTTGAAGCAAAATATAATATTCACGGCATGATGCATATAACTGGCGGTGCTTTTACCAAGCTGAAAAAAATTCTGCCGTCTAACTGTGACATTAACATTTATAGAAGCATAATTCTTGAACCTCATCAGATTTTCAAGGAAATCTATAAACAAGGAGTTTCTGATGAGGAGATGTATAAGACTTTTAACTGCGGGACAGGATTTATATTATCTGTTTCTCATCACAATGTTATGAAAATACTTGATGAATATGATAATGCAGATATCATTGGCACTGTTGTGCCTGGCAAGGGCAGAGTAAGAATTGATTCTATGTTTAGTGGCAAAGAAGTTGTGTTTTAGATATTATTTTATACAATACAAAAATATATAAATGACTGTTTATTTGCTCGTCTATAAAACAAAAATGCCTAAAGATATCAAGTTAAAGGTTGCAGAAGCAATCCAGGAAGATGTAAATAAAGGGATTGTCAGGATAGACAGCCAGTTCTTAAAACAAATAGATGTAAGGCCCGGAAGCATTGTTGAGATTAAAGGCGAAAGAACTACTGTTGGCATTGCAGACAGGGCTTTGCCAGGAGACATGAGCCTTAATATTATCAGAACGGATCCTCTTATCAGAAGAAATGCAAAAACAAGCATTGGAGATTTTGTAACTATCACAAAAGCAGATGTTAAAGAAGCAAAATCAGTTACAATTGCTCCTGCAAGAGAAGGGCTGACAGTAAGAGCCAACCCGGCAGTGTTTAAGCAGGGACTCTTGGGAAGAGCTGTTGTAAAAGGAGATATTGTTTCTTTAGGCGGAACCCAAAGAAGAAAAAACACAATGCAGGGACATCCTTTTTTTGAAGAAATGTTCAGCATGCTTAATGATACAACCATGGGATTTGGCCTTGGAGACCTGAAGTTTGTTGTTGTTAATTGCGAGCCAAAACAAGCAGTATTGATAACTGAAAATACTCAGGTTAATTTTAATCCAAAAGCAGTTGAAATCAAAGAAGAATCTGCAATTGATGTTACTTATGAAGATATTGGCGGCTTGAGTGAAGAACTTAAAAAAGTAAGAGAAATGATTGAGCTTCCTCTTAAGCATCCTGAGATTTTTGAAAAACTTGGAATTGATGCTCCAAAAGGAGTTCTATTGCATGGTCCTCCTGGAACAGGAAAAACACTTCTTGCAAAAGCAGTTGCAAATGAGACAAATGCAAATTTTATTCTTATTAATGGCCCTGAGATAATGAGCAAATACTATGGGCAGTCAGAAGAGAATCTTAGGAAAAGATTTGAAGAAGCAGAGAAGAATGCTCCGTCAATCATATTTATCGATGAAATCGATGCTATTGCATCAAAAAGAGAAGAAAGTAAAGGTGAAGTTGAGAAAAGAGTTGTTGCACAGCTATTAGCAATCATGGATGGATTGCAGACACGAGGGAAAGTAATTGTTATTGCAGCCACAAACATTCCAAATGTTTTAGACCCTGCTTTGCGAAGGCCTGGAAGGTTTGACAGAGAGATTGAGATTGGTGTTCCAAATGTTGAAGGCAGACTTACTGTTCTGAAAATTCATACAAGGAACATGCCTCTGGATAAGAGTGTTGACTTAAACAAGTTTGCACAAATAACACACGGATTTGTAGGAGCAGACCTTGCTTCGCTTGCAAGAGAAGCAGCCATGACTGTTCTTAGAAGAGTGGTTGGTGATACCCAATTAAAAGAAGGAGAGCCAATACCAACTGCAATACTAGAAAAACTTATTCTCAGACAGTCAGATTTCAGAGAAGCACTAAAAGTTGTAAGACCAAGTGCATTAAGAGAAGTACTTATTGAAATTCCTAATGTTAAATGGGATGACATAGGTGGATTAAAAGATGTTAAACAAGAACTTATTGAAGCTGTTGAATGGCCATTAAAGCACAAGGCAGATTTCAAGAGAATGGGAGTTAAGCCTCCAAAAGGAGTGCTAATTTATGGAGCGCCTGGCACTGGCAAGACTTTGCTTGCAAAAGCAGTTGCAAATGAAAGCGAAGCTAATTTTATTCTTGTGAAAGGACCAGAGCTTCTGAGTAAATGGGTTGGTGAAAGCGAGAAAGCAGTTAGAAAGATTTTTGAAAAAGCAAGACAGACAAGCCCGACAATTATATTTTTTGATGAAATTGATGCAATTACACCAACCAGAGGTGGTGGAAGCGAGGACGGCAGAGTGACTGAAAGAGTTGTCAACCAGATGTTGACAGAAATGGACGGGCTTGAAGACATGAATGACATCATAATTATTGGAGCAACCAACAGGCCAGACATACTGGATACTGCATTGTTAAGACCTGGACGATTTGACAGAATTATTCTTGCTCCTGTTCCTGACAAAGATACAAGAAAAGAAATATTCAAAGTGCACACAAAAGACATGCCTCTTGACAAAGATGTAAATATTTCTGAGATAGAGGACAAAACAGAAGGATATGTTGGCGCTGACATTGAAAGTGTTTGCAGGGAAGCAGCAATCTTTGCATTAAGAGAAGATTTCAAGGCCAAAACAATCAAGATGGCTCATTTTAATAAAGCACTTGAAAAAGTAAGAGCCTCTGTAACCAAAGATGTTGAAGAAGCTTACAAAGATTTGTCAAATATGTTCAGGGCTGCGCGTGGAAAAGAAATGAAGGACTCAAGGCCAAGTTATTACGGCTGAATTATGAACTATTTCTTTTACATTTCTATTGAATCACAAAATATATAAACAAATATTCTAATAAAATATATTCATGGCAAAGAATTTCTTTCACAGAAACTTGGCAGAATACCTAAAACACTTAGAAGGCGTAGATAAAGAAATAAAACTCTGTGAAAAACTAGCAGAGCTTCACAAGAAAAAAATGAGCATTGTTCATGACCTGCTTAAAAAACACAGTTCAGAACTAAATGAATTCACAACCATAAGCAACAAAATCAAAGGAAACATATGGTTCAATGTAAAAGATCATAAAGTACTAAAACAAAATCTCAAAGAAACCAATGAATTCACTCCAAAAGAAAAAGAACTCATCCTAAACCTCAACACTGCCAAAAAAGAAATAGAAGAAATCAACCAAGTATCCCTTTCTATGCAAAAAATATTATCTGAGCTAACCCAAAGCATTGTGTTTAAGGCTTCAACAGAATTCATGGAAGGAAGAGCACGAGACAAGTATCCTGAATTTTATGAAAAAAACATTGCAAGGATAATGCAGGAATACAGCCTCACCTATGAAGCTTTTAAAGAAGCACCAGAAGAGTATTTAGCAGTCTTAAACAACCTTATCAAACTAAACTCTGAGAAAACCAATTTATTCAACCTCAAAGAGCATTTAAATTCCGAAGAAAAATTAATCAAAAGAATTGATTTTCTGGGTTCATCTGAAGAAATCTTCACAAAAAATGATTTTTTAGGAATGGTAAATAAAGACGATGTGCTCGCATATATTAATGAATTTGTTCCTTTGGATGACGGTTACACAATCGGCAGTGAATATTTAGGAGCAATACACAGTCCTAGATGGTATGATTGTGCTGCAAAAAGCATGTTCTATGCATTTGCTTCTAAAAAACAATTATTCATATGCCAGCAACTTCTGGAAAAACAAGCACATAAAGAAATAGCAAGCCTAAAATTAGTTAAAAATGCAAAAATACTCGAAATAGGCGGAGGAAGCGGATTCTTTAATAACTTTTTCTTGAGCCAGGGAGCAAAAACCTTCATGGAAATAGACCCTCTCTCACACACAGATTTATTATATAAAGAACCAGGGAAAAAAATAATAAATGAACAAAACAACTTTTACAAAGGCAACCTATATCCCCTATACAATCCCTCACCTGAGAACAAAAAAAACATATACTTTTATCCAGTACCAATATACCTTATAAAAAACACCTACAACACAATCATGAATGAAACCCCAGAGGATATATTTGACTCTCCTTTCATACCAAAAAACGACATGAAATACAAAAAAATAATAAAAAAAATATTCACTGAAAAATTCGACTTCATATTCAGCATAAACACACTAGACTCAGGCTCCGGAGTAGGCTCAGACCAAAACGTAGAAGAAATAATAACCATCTGCTCACAAATCACCAAAAAAGGATGCTACAACTACCACGAAGGAAACATAGCAGCAAACCTAAGCAAAGAATTCTACAAAGCAAACGGATTTGAAATAATAGCAGAAATGAAATCTCATTCACGTGGCGTCCTGCTCCAAAAAATAAACTAAAACCAAATCCAGAATCAGAGCTTAAAAAAACCATTACTTGTTTTAAGAAAAGTTTTAAAAATAACTCTGTTATCATGATTGAGTATGATGAAAAACTTAATTAGATTTCTTCCCAATACATTATTCTGGTTTTTTAAATCTAAAACTTCTAAAGGAAATAAGGGAAAGCTTCCTGACTTCCTGATTATTGGGACTCAGAAGAGCGGGACAACTTCTTTGTGGGCAAACCTGAGGCAGCACAAGGATATTGAGATGTCTCCTTATTTCAAGCCAGACCCTGAGGAATCTAAAAACACAAAAGAAGTTCATTTTTTTGATTATGACAAAAACTGGTACAAGACAAAGGCTTGGTATAAGCAGCTTTTTAATGACAATAACAAGCTGCAGGGCGAGGCAACACCAACTTATATTCTTTTTCCAGAGAGCTGCAAGAGGATGTACAAGACAGTTCCTAATGCAAAGCTGATTATTGTGCTGAGAAATCCTGTGACAAGAGCTTATTCTGCATTTAATCATTATAATCAGGGATATAAAAAAAACAAAAATGTCAAAAAATGGGACTGGTATCTGCCTGGAGCAAGCTTTGAAGAGAACATATTGGCAGAGAAAAAAGACAAATACAAAAAAGGCATTGCAAGGACAGGATTTTATATCAATCAAATTAAAGAGATTCTTAAATATTATCCCCGAGAACAGATTCACATTATTATTGCTGAGAGAATGAAGAAAAACATGAAAAAAACATACAAAGAAGTTTATGAATTTCTGGGTGTGAAGCAATTCATGCAAAAGTTTCTTAGAAAAATACAGACAAGAAGATATAAAGAGCCAATAAAAACGTCAACTGCAAATATGCTTGAAAAATTATATTCTCCGTATAACAAGAAACTTTTTGCTTTTTTAGGATATAAAATAAAAGAATGGAAATAATTTGACAATCATTATTTAATAAACTTCTTCTTGTAAGCCAGCAAATCATCTATATCATGGATT
>JAHJQO010000050.1 GCA_018819305.1 Nanobdellota archaeon | reverse complement strand
TTTGTGGAGTGCAGGAGGATGTGCAGTAACGGTTGGTTATAACGAGTTTGCAACAGTAGACAATTACATTAGGAATCAAGCAGAACATCACGCACTAGCATGAGATACCCCGACCTTTAGGTCGCGGGAGTAGGTCATTTCGATATTGTACATGGTTTCTACTGCTGTGTCAGTTACTGTTCCACCAACAATCCACAATGTTCCTTTGTAAGCTTTTCTTACTGTATCAAGAGCAAATTGAATAGATTTATTATGCATCTTTAGAATCATTGCTTCTTCAATTCTTTCTTTGATGGTTTCTCTGTTTAATTGCATTGTTTTTGCGTTTTTCAGCCATCTTTATATATTTGTTGATATTCTCGGTTTTCGTCACCATTTCGTAATAGTTATATAGCGAAATATTTATATATGGAAGTATCTATCCTATAGTAAGAAAAGGGGATTTTAATTTTACGACAATAAAAATAACAAATATCTATACTCTGAATTAATACTCACCTCTTTTTCCCGGGAAGACCTCATTCTGGGGTCTTCTTTGGGTTTACTAACCTAGGTTGGAAAATATACAAAGATTCCTGTTAATTGCTTTATGAAGTGATACATTAAGAACAAGAATCAAAGAGCAGTTTTCCGTTCACAAATAGATTTATATATCATTTTGAATATATTATTATTATGATTGAGATTACATCAAAATTGATTAGAAAAATAGAATTACAATTAGATTGTAGAATATCATCCTATAAAACCTTAGGACAGGGGGAGCATAATGTTAATTTTTTGTTAAATACAACTAAAGGGAATTTAGTATTGAGAATTTATGCAAATACTCAATTTGATAATTCTAAAAAAGAATATTTTGTATTGAGGAAATTAAAGGGTCAATATGCTCCCAGAGTATATTTTTTTGATAATTCAAAAACTGATTTCAAGTACGATTACATGATTCAGGAATTCATTGAAGGTGTTACATTGAATAAATTTTCTAGTAATGATCTTAAACAAGTTGCTAAAATTTTGAAAGAAATTCATCAAATAAAAGATTTGCGAAAAAAGAGAGACTGGAAAGAGCCAATTGGTTCATGGAGTAGACAAAATATTCTCCAAAACAGTAAATATTTAGGTGACGAATTTCATAATAATATGAAGAAAATTTATACAAAAGTATTGAATGAACTAGAAAAGGTCAAGCCGTCAATTGAAAAATACGAAAGAGTTCATTTAATACATGATGATGTAATTCCTGAAAATATTATTAAAACAAAAAAAGGAGATTTGATATTAGTTGATTGGGAGCTTGCCACCTTTGATTATTTCTTTTTTGAATTTGGATGTGTTATTGCAGAAAATCACTTGACGAAAAATCAAGAAGACATATTCTTAGAAGAATATGGATTCGGAATAAAACAAAATGAGAAAAAAATCATTCATGCAATTAAAATTAATAGAATTTTATCTTTAATCAGTTGGTTAATTCAAAGAATAGTCTCTATAAAACAAGGAAAACAAATTTTTGTTGGAGAAAATGTTGTAAAATATAAAAATCGACTTGAGAAAGAAATAATCCATATAGAACAACTGTTATCAAAAAAAATATAGGAAAACTACCATATTTTTTTTAGCCCTTGAAAATAAAATTAATGATTATTTCTTATTCTTACTTTTCTTAACACTCTTTTTTGACCTTGCACCAATAAAAAGCCCAACAGCCAGACCCAACAGCAAAGCAGAACCATAGAAATACACTGAATTAAAATTGATTCTTGGCAGCCTGAATTCTTTTTTAGGAAAATACATTTCCAGATTGCTTAATTCAAGCGAATATTCACTAAAAATCAAACTAGACACAATATCCTCATTTTCTTTGAGTGTACCAGAATACTGGTAATAGCTGTAACCAATAATTGGAAAGAAACCCCTGTCAGCTTCTTTGCTAATCAGTTTTTTTGCAGAATTAAGTTTCTCCTCTGCAAGCTCTACTGCCTGCTCCTTGCTGATAGCAATGGTTGAGAGCAATAAATTAGCTTCTGCCTTTGCAAAGCTTGCCATAAACATGCACATCTTATAATTTCCCTGGTCAGAAAAAACACGGGACTGTTTCAGAGTGTCTCTTGCACTAATCATTGTTAAAGGAACATATAACGCAGCATAATTAATTCTTTCTTCTGCCTCAGAAAGCTTCTTAAAACAAGCAGATTCCAAATACTCCGGATCCAGCTCCACTTTCTGAGTTTTCATTTTAAAGAATTCAGACCAGTACATAGCACTATAATATCTTTCAATAGCATAACCCAGCTGATCAGTAGAAATGTTATCTGCAATCTCATCAAGAGTTTTTTCTGCGTCCAGTAATCTCTCTTTTACAATAATATAAGTTTCAAGTTCTGAAAGAGTTGTTAAGTTAATAAGTTCCAGACTTTGGTCAAACTTATCAATAGCATTTTTAGTTGTATTAAAAAGAACAGGTATTTGAGAAGGCTCATTCATTTCAATATTTCTGAGATTGGCTTTTCTCAGCAAGACACTCAGAGTAAAACAATAGCTTGCAGCAGAATAATAATCCTGCTCTTCAAAACTTGTGTTAATATTCTGCAAATGCTGGGCTGTCTTGTTAAGCTCATCCTTATCAGTAAGAATGGTTTTTTTGTCCAGGTCAAATGCTCTTTCACATAACTTTTCAGAAACTTTTTTCATAATAGAGGTGTATTGTTCAGGAACTTGTATTTCTTTTTCCTCCTGATTAAGAGGAGTGTCTGTAAAATAACTCATGGCCTCATCAATATTTCTTACCTTGATGATTTCAATTGTAAGATTAGAATCTTCAATTGTTTCATTTGTTTCATTTTCAACATATATGACTGTTGTGTTTGTATTGTTTACGTTCTCATTAATCACAATCTCAGGAACCATGATAGTGAACATAGGAACAAGAACTTTTTCAAAACCTTTTTCTTCAGCTACTTTTGCTTTTTTAATAACTCCTCCAACAGGGCCAATGCTGCCGCCAGAGTTGATAGTTCCAGTCATAATAACTTTTTCATTCAGTTCAATATTTTTTAGAGCAGCAATTGTTAAGACTGTTAATGATGCACTTGCACTAGGGCCTCCGACAATTGTTGAGCCTGCGCGGATTGTGTAAAAAAAATCATAGCCAGAACAATCCATGTCAAGATAATTGCATGCAATCTCATTTGCATAACGCGTGCTGATTTGTGTGTCAAGCTTTGTCAATGGAAATGAATCCAGAAAAATCCTTCCACTGCCTTGTTTGATTTCAAGAAAAGCATCTGCAGTCCCTCCAAAAGATTGGCCTTCTTCATCGCCAACTGTCAAGAGAGTGATATGCGTGGTTTTGGCACTAACAAATGCGGTGCATATGAATATTAATATGAATATCATACTGGATAAAAGCAAAACTTTTCTCATCCTTTCTTATACCTCCCTCTTGAATCAACTTTTTTCAGGCGTTCTAAAACATATTTATATTGTTTTTCTGTTCTGTATCCTTCAAAAAAAGATTTTAAAGCTTTTTCATAAACTTTGTGGTGCTTGCTGTTCAAAGCCTGCTTAAAAAGATGAATATCAACTGCCTTGTCCTCGATTTTGTGGGATTCAAAGCTCAGGCCAAAGTCAATAAAAACAATTTTTCCTTTTTCGTCTAGTATCATGTTGCTGGTTGTAAGGTCTCCGTGAATAATGTGATTGTTGTGCATTTCTGCAACAAGCTTGCCAACTTGTTTTGCCAGCTCTGGTTTTTTATCCAGAACATCCCTGAGCTTTTCTCCTATTATCTTCTGCATAACAATCTTTTCCCTGTCATCAGACTCAATAAGCTCAGGATGAGGAATAGAAATCTTTTTCAGAACATTAGCCTCTCTCTTGGTTCTCTGCTTTCTCAGCATATCATCTAATTCCTTGAGGCGATAGTTCTTCTTAAGCCTGTGCTTGATAACAGTATCTTTGTCTTCATACAGCACAGCTTCTGCACCGCGGGCTATTTCTCTCATTGTAAGATGTAGAAATAAGAACTGTTTTTAACTGTTTTGAATATTTTAGAGAAAAAAAATAATTAAAGTATTTAAATCCATGATTTGATTTGTGATGCTAAGGAATCTAAATCATGAACAATGTTGACTTCTGGTTTTTCTAATTCTGTCTGAATCTCAATATCTTCTATTCTTTTGTAATCTGGATGAACTCCGATAAAAACAGGTTTATCTCTTGCAAACCATTTTCCATATTCAAATAACGTGATGGGGCATAGAGTTTCTTTGGGAAACCAAAAAGAAATTCCATCTGCTTTTTCTAAATGATTAAACTCCCAAATGATTTGTTCTCTTGCTGCAGAAGGATCATTAATTGGAAAATTCCTTCTTCGAGGATTAAGAAGAACAATTTCTTCATTTTGAAGCAAATCAGTTAATTCAGATTGCCAATCAGGGCAATTTGTAATGCCTCCTGCAAGAAAAATACTTTTTTCATTTCCCATATAAATTGCAGGGGCTTCAACATATTTCATCTAAGTCTCACCGAGAAATACTTCATCCATTTCCCATTTATTAACATTTTTTTTATTAATTATGCTCTTGAAATCCTCTTTTTCTTTTTCATCTTCTCCCCGAATCTTGTCAAGGAGTTCTTGGTCTTCTATTTCTTCTATCATGTTGTTACCTTTTTTTTGTTTTTATTATTATGAGTTGTTATATTTTTTGTTTTGGATTGTTTGCTCATCAGGCATTCGCTTCTGTTTTACAGGTGTATGACGGCTTCTATTAATAGCGCCAATCGATATGTGCATTGCTTTGCCTTTTGCAATATAATCTTCAAGGTTCAACCCAAAAATCATTCCGTCATGGTTAAGGTCAGCAATGACAACTAATCTGCCTTCCATCCATGCTTTAGGGTCTGCGGGGTTAAAATCAGGATGCCTTTTCTCATTCAGCCTGTTAAAGATGGCTAAGTATAAGCTTAGGTGTGTCTGGAAATTATACTTGACGCCAGCATATTCAAAAGACTCTTTTTCAATCCATTTATAAAATGATGCGTTTTTAGGAAGCCTGATTTCATACATATCTGCCTGGCTGATGCATGGCACAGTTCCGCCAATCTCATCATCCACAGGAATGAAATGACCCTTAGCAGGATTTGTTGGATGTACCCATTCCACAAGCCAAGTATACATATTCTGCATAAATGGGTTGGTTAGTGCACGTGTCCAGTTGGTGTTCTGAGGCTTTGCATAAGCAAGTGTTGCTGTGAGTCCTAATCCCATCAAAAACACCAGCCCTTTAGTGCGTGAGCTTGTTTTTCTGCGCTGTACTTTTTCTTCTGAGCGTGCTGTCGGTATGAGTTTCTGTTCAAGCTCTTCTGATGTCATTTTACTGTTCTTCTAGGATTGTGCAATCCTCTTCATCATCAACTTTTCCTTTTGGAAAATTCAACATGTTATCTGGGTCCATTTTTAATCCTTTTGTTTTTTCTATTTTTTTATATTAATTTTTTGTAGATAAATCTTTTTTAAATCAGAAATTCATAAAATATATTGCCTGTGGCATGCGCGCTCGTAGGTCGTGAAACTGGATAATTTCTTAACATAGTGGGTGTGTTGTGGTGATTTGCATTTATAAAGCTTTCGTTTTATGACCACTATTAAGTGGTTACAAAAAAACAGCAATCACTTCTTCCCATAACCAAACCGCATAAATTTCTTGCATTGTTCACAGAAATAAGTAACACTCTTGTCATTCAAACGAACCCTGCAGTTAGAACCAGGCACAAGATACTTGTAGCAGTGCTTGCAGAACCTTTTTTTAAGAGGGCTTCTGAGCTTAACCTTGTATTTCATAGCAATTCTTCTGGCCAGATGAACATACCTGTCGCTAAGCTTAGAATTAGTCTTAAACATCTTTTCTGCCTCTTTAAACAGGTGTTCTATATGTTCCAAGGCTATTTTGCGCTGCTTTTCAGGCTTTGATTTGTGCTTTCTGATGGGCATGATAAATAGATTTGCTTTTCTTGTATAAATAGTTTGTTGAAATAAACCCAATTTCTTTCATAAACTTTATAACTTAAGATTTTTTCTCTCGTCTCATGAAGAACATGAAGCATATTTATGAGCATTTGTACAACAAATATTCAGCTGAAGTAAAGAGTCTTGAAAAGATTTGCGGCCAAAAAGAAGTCAGATTCAGGCATATTGCAAACAATCTATTGTCTGGCATGAGAGGATTTCAGCTTTATGACCATAAGGATTGGGATTCAACACTAAAACCTAATTTTATTTCTAGTGCAAAATCATTAATAATATATCTTAGTTTAATCGAACAATTCCCTGATTTCAGGGAAGCAGAATTATCTTCTAAGGATGGTGCTTTTCCAGAGTATAATCCTGTTGGTGAAGACCTTAAGAAGTATACATATTATGCTAAAGATAAGTTAAGAAAATAAAAACCTTCCCCATTGAATTGTTTCAAGCACCTATGAATTTTAGCACTTCAAGCACTAAGAAAAGAGGCCAGATAAGTGCTTTCAAAACACCTAATACTCCGTTCCAAAAACCTGTTGCAGTGGATATATAATATATTGCTGCGCCAACAAAGCCCAGGAAATAAGCACATCCTCCTGTGCATTTATGTCTGAAACTACATTTGCTTTCTGATTTGTTTATTTTTCTTGCTTTTTTTGCCATTATTTCACCTCAGTACTTTATGGATTTGCTTAGTATATAAATTTTGCTGATGATGGTTTTTAATATTCAAATAAGAAATCCCTGCAGATTATTATTAATTCAAAAGTGATAACTAAAAGAAAGGTTTATAAATGTGAATCTTTTTCCCATAAAGGATGGCATCAGGAAATTTTTTAATTGGTGAGAGGCTTTCACTTGAAGGATTTAAAGAGTATGTTCAACCTATTTTGAAAGAGAGAGGATATTCTGTAAAAGACAGGTTAGCTACCCCATATGTAATTCATGAAGGGTGTATACTGGCTTCTATTGTTGGTGAAGGAGATTTAGAAAAAGGAATTAATGATGTTCTTGTTGAATCTACCAAGGTTATTGATAAAAAAGAATCCGAAAGAAGAAAGCAATCCATGAGTATGATACATCCTATTGCATGGAGTTATCAAGTATCAACATTTAGTCATAGTGAAGGAAAAGAAGGCGAGGAGAGAGTTAATATCTATAAAGGACAATTCCAGACCATTGGAATTTATCAGGCAGATGAAACAGCCTCCCAATTGTTTCCATTAATTGCACAAGAATATTTGCTGGAAGGTGTTAAAGAAAAAGCTGATGAAGTTGTTCAGCAAATTAGAGATCTTCTTGATACAAAAGTATCTGATTTATAATTAAGCGAGTGTTTAGTAGTTTAAAGGCAAATTTCTCGAAATTTGGGTTTTTTTCGGAATTCTTTCGTTCTTAACTGGACATTTATGTGCTTGAGGTTTATTAATTTATCAATGTAAAATATTAATCCAATGAGAAGAAAAAATAAAAGCCTTCACCATTGAATCGGGTTTGGGGGGTGATACAAATTGGTGAAGGCCAGAACTCAGGTTTTAAGCTGACCATAATTTGTGAGTTAATAATTAAACATTAATCATCAAGTGAATGATTTTAATCCCCATAATGAAAATAAAAAAAATTTAAGGGGTAAAGGAATTCCTTTACCGCTTTAATCAAAAATTTCTATTCCGAGTTCTTCGGAAAGTTCGTTTCTTTGAGCTACATGCTGCTGTGGAGTCATTCTTCCAAGTATCCATGGGCTTTTTACTCCTGTTATAATGGTCATAATAGTCAGCTTGCCTTTCATGTCGTCTGTTACTCTTGCTCCCCAGATGACATTTGCTTCGTCATCCATGTTTGCAGTTACTAGTTCTCCTGCTTTGCTGATTTCGTCCAAGGTCATGTCTGGTCCGCCGTGGATGTGAATGATTGCTCCTGTTGCTCCTTCATAACTAATATCTAGTAATGGGTTGCTTAGAGCTCCGTTTACAGCTTCTTCCACTCTGTTGTTAGTATCAGATGCTCCTACTCCGATGCTGGCAACGCCTCCATCTGTCATAATTGCTTTTACGTCTGCGTAGTCAAGGTTGACCAGGCTAGGCACTGCAATTGTCTCAACAATTCCTTTAATCATTGTTGCGATCAATTCATTTGCTACTGCAAATGCCTGCTGCACTGGCAGGTTTCCTGCGATTTGTACCAGCCTGTTGTTGTCGATGACTATGACTGTATCTGAACTCTTTCTTAGTTGCTGGAGTCCGAATTCGGCTTTGTCTACTCTGGCTCTTTCAATCTTAAATGGCATGGTTACTGTTCCAATCACAATTGCTCCTGCGTCCTTGGCTACTTGTGCCACTATTGGTGCTGCGCCTGTTCCTGTTCCGCCTCCCATTCCTGCACAAACAAAGACCATGTCTGATGATTTTAGAGCGTCTTTTATCAGGGTCATGCTTTCCTGGGCTGCTTCTGCTCCTCTTTCTGGGAATCCGCCGCATCCAAGTCCTCTCGTGATATCTTTGCCAATCAGGAACTTCCTGTCAGCCTCTATCATGCTTAGATGTTGCTGGTCTGTGTTGGTGGCAATAATTTCTGCACCTTTGATTCCTTTTTTGTAGAGCCAGTTGACCATGTTGCCGCCAGCTCCTCCTGTGCCAATAACTTTAATGTTGGCTTGCTTTACTTCGATGTCTTCAAATGCATTTGCACTTGGGTTTTGTTTCATTGCGTTGTTTACGATAAATTCCATTTTCCCTTACCCCCTGGTTTTATTTTGTTTTTATTTTCTTTTTGACCTCTTTTTTCAAAATATACTTTGTAATATATATTTTGTATCGTCAAAATCTTTATAAATGTGGGTTACTTTCTCCACTACTAGAAGCCATACATTCTTTTAAGCCATGTCAGTTCGCCAAAACTGATTTTTCTCGTCTTTCTACGAGATGAGAGTGCTTAAAGTTTATAGTTAAAACCAAAACACACCCTTTTTCGCTTACATTTTTTAGTCTATATCTAATATATAAATATTGTTGTTCTGTAAAATATACTTTGTTACTGCTAAATGGTTTTGTTTTTTATTTTCCCGACGATACATCCCATAAAATTACTTTTTTGCCAGGAAATAAGCCCATGCTGGACATTTGTTCAAACTGAGTTTGTTCCAGAATAAGTTCAATAATGTTAATACTGTATTTGTCTTTAATCTTTCCGACCTCTTGTTTTACTGCTACTTTGTCAATATTACGCCCTATAATTAATATATTAGTCTTGTCCTTGGACTCTGTGCCGTGCTGAAGGATAGTTTGCACACCTACCATCTCAGAAACAGCATCTACAAACTCTTCAACAACACTCTTTTTCTCCTCTAATAAGTCAGCCAGATACTGGGTGTCTCTGGTGTGGTTTAAAGAGTATAATTTGGTTTTTTTGATAGTGGTATCTTTTATAATCTCTAGTTTAATTAGTCTTTTTACAATACGGAATGTTGTAGCCACTGGAACTCTTGTTTTTCTTGAGATCTCCCTGAGATAGAATTCTTCTGTCTCGTCATATAGAAAGAGCTTTAGAATGGCTAGAGTCTTCTTGTCAAAGAACTCTTCTATTATGTTCCTTGGTGCCATATTTATATGTTTTGTAACAACTAATATTTAAAGTTTTTCAAAAATGGAACAGTGTTTCATTATTGGAACAAAATTCAGATTTAATCATAAGGTTTAAAAACCCATATTTTTTACTAGTATATGAACATGACAACACAAATTATACCTGTGGAATTCAATAAAGATAAGCTGGAACAACTGGTAAACAGGAAGTTTGGAGAGCTTAAAATAGGTGTGGAAACACAGGATAAAATCATGAACACATACTTGAAGATAGTTGAAGATAACGACAATTCAAATGGAAACGGAAAAAACAAAAAAGATAAAGAAGAAAAGAAATTCAACTATGTATACCTGCACAACTGCAGAGTTGGTCTTCTAAATTCTATGATTGGTGCTTATGATGGCAAGGATGCAGCACTTGCATTCAGAGCAGGCCTGCTGCATGATGTGGGTAAAACTGCAGTACGAGATCAAACAGTGTATAATGCAGATAACTTCACAACTAAAGACAGGGCAAAAATGAGGCTTCATGTTCCATACACAGTCAATATGATACATTCTGCATTTCCAAGAGAAGCATCAATAATTCTTTTTCACCATTATTTTCAAAATGAATCATATCCTACTGAAGTCATGATAAAAGAGCTTTTAGAAGAAATCAACATGGATGGGTTTAGTGAGAAAAAAGCTAAAAATTATGCTTTAGATTTGGCACTTGCAGACTGCTATGATGCCCTGGTCACAAGAAGAAATGATAAATTTGAGTTTATAATAACACCAGAAAATTCAAAAGAACACATGCTGGATGCATATCCAGACCATCCCAAACTTATAACCAAGCTATATGACAAAGGAATCTTTGGAATAGATTACTTAACACTTCTTGGCTTTGATAATGGAGAATGATTGATACTATTAATGGTTCTATTTCTTCTGCCCTGCATACAATTCTTCAACCATTCCAAGACCAGAAACATCACTCAGAGCTTTGTCTTCTCTTAGCCTTATGAACCTTGGAAACCTTAAGGCATAGCCGCTTTCATATGTGGGGCTTTTCTGGATTTCTTCGTATTTGACTTCAATTATTATTTCTGGTTTTATTCTGACAACTTTGCCTTCTTCAGAAATAATTAACGGCTTCAGAAGGTTAGTGAGCTGTTCAAAACTAACTCCTTGTTCTTCAAGTTCCTTGATGCCAGTGCCAACCTTGCCAATCTCTTCGAATTTGTCGCCTTTTCTGCAGGCTAAAACATAAGAAGTAAGCCATCCGCTTCTCTTGCCAGAGCCCCATTCTGCGCCAACAATAACTAAGTCAAGAGATTCCATGACTGGCTTTACTTTTACTCCATATCCCACTCTGCTGCCAGGCTTGTAAATTCCATCCAGATTTTTAGCCATGACTCCTTCTTCACCGACTTTCAAAGCTTCTTTATAGAAATTGTCTGCTTCTTTAAGATTGTCTGTTATGATTTGCCTTGCAATAACCAGTTTTTTTTCATGAGGCTTGATTATTTTTTCAAGTATCGCTCGCCTTGCTTTGAATGGCTCTTTTAACAGACTTTTTCCTTCAAAAAGCATGATGTCAAAAACATTGATTTCTACAGGAAAATCCTTTGCCATTTGATCAATATTATGTTTTCTCCTGATTCTCTGGGAGATTGACTGAAATGGAAGATATTTTCCACTCTTTGGGTTAAAACCAACTGCTTCGCAGTCAATAATAAAGTTTTTCCCATGCACAAATTGTTCTGCATACTTGACAACTTCTGGAAACTGATTAGTCACATTATCCAGGCGTCTTGTAAATATTAAAATTGATTTTCCTTTCTTGTGGATTTGCATCCTGAATCCATCATATTTGAATTCGATTGCACAAGGCTTTCCAACTCTTTCAAAAGCATCTTTGAGGTCTTTGGCTTTTTGATAAAGCATGACATTGATTGGGTTGCCAGGCTCAAGAGTGAGCTCGCCAAATGCTTTTTCTCCTTTTTTCATTATGAGTTTGGCAACAATTCCATAGTCAGCTGTTAAGTCTAAGGCATGCTGAACAGCTTCAACAAATCTTTTGTATTCTTCTCTGTTCTCAGGCTCAATCTTTTTTTCTTCCTGATTATAATTAACTTTGACTTTGTCTCCAAAAAACGCCCAGACCAAAGCATCTCTAATGCTGCCAGAGCCCACACCAACTCGTAGGTCTTCAAGAACAGTCCTTACAACATATCTGGCCTCGAGCGGCTTAGCACTAGAAAGCAGTTCTGCAATCAGCTTAATCTTTTGGTCAACACTGCCATGACCTTCAAGTGTTGGCAGTTTTCTAAGATTGTCATATACTTTGTCAACAGTAAGATCTTTTGAAAACAAGGTCGCCTGGGTTTTTTTTCCTACGAGTTTTTCAGCAACCAAGCCAAGGTCACCAAGTTTTTTCCATTCTTGCTCTATTTCAGCAGTACTGTTTCCAGAAGCAATGTTGATAGCCTTGATAACCAGCCTGTCACTCACACCCATCTTGGTCTCATCCCACTGTGGAAACAATCTGCCCTGAATCAGGAGAACAATCTGGTCAATATCATCTTCTTTTGTTTTTTTCAACAGCTTTGAAAGTAGATATGTTTTTTCCAGTCTCTTGCTTGTGCTTTCCAGAGCTTCATAAATAGAAGCTAGTTCAGAGTATTTCATGACTAGAAATAATTGATGAAGTAATGTTTAAATATTTAGCGCTTAAATAAATATTATTATGAAAAAATTAGTAAATAAAGAAATTATAGTTTCATTAAGAGGTGGCTGTAAACCTGTGCCCGAGCCATGTCACTACCTTTGATGTTGGAGTAAGGGATTCCAAGCATTCTGCACTCTTCCCGATCATAACAGATATCCATTGAGCGCTCTCTAACTGCAGGCAAATCAGATTCATTGATACTCTGAAGAATTTCATTCATTTCATTTGGTCGCATATCTTTGACTTTTTTCACCAAATCATCCATTCTTTTGAGCACATTTTGTGGTTCTTCATTAAAATCCATTTTCACACCCTCCTGAATGATAGCAGAAATGATTATTATTATATAAATGTTAGTGAAATTCTGAAGAGAACTCTGTTTTCAGCAGGGCAGAGAATATTATTTCTTTTTTTTGACAGATTAGGATTGATTTGCACTAAAACAAAAAACATTAATAATATTTATGTTTCTGAGATTTTATGGATCAAGTTACTATTGAAGCAAAGATTTGCCAACTTTACAACAAATTCTATGATAAGAACAAAGATTTGTTTGAAAGTAATAGAAGAGAATATGCCAGACAGGAAAAGATATATGTTGATATACATAGAAGAAAATATAAGAATAAATAAAAAATTAAAATAAATAAAGAATTAAAATAATTTTACTCAAATTTTACTCAGTATCGAGTTCAACATTAACAGCTTTCGGACCTCTTTCGCCTTGTTCTAAATCAAAAACAATATTATCATTGTCATTAATTGCAACGCCTTCTTTTAGGCCTGTTGAGTGAACAAAGACTTCTTTTCCGTCTTCTGCTGTTATGAATCCGAATCCTTTTGTACTATCGAAAAACTTAACTGTTCCTTTCATTTTTTTCCTCGGTTCTTTTCATTTTGGGCAAGCATGTTGTGCAATAATTATTAACTTGTTCGCCTTTTCTTAAAACATATCTTTTTTTGCAAAGCCTGCAGTATTTGACCGTGTTATAATCGGCCATTTAAAACCTCTTGGGTTTATGCTTTTGAAAGCAGTCCCTGCAATAAACTGGTCTTCCTTCTGTTGGTTCAAATGGAACTTCACATTCTGTTCCACATTCCGCACATGTAGCTTTGTGCATGGTTCTTGGCCCTGAATTAAATCCGCCGCCTGATCCGCCTCTGAAGCCGCCGCCTGATCCTCCTCGGGAACCGCCTCCTGATCTAAATCCGCCGCCTGATCCGCCTCGGTCGCCTGATCCTCCGCCGAATCTAGAACCTTTTCCATTACTCCTATCGTCTCTCATATTTATTTCCTCCATAAATACTATCAGAAAAAGCTTAAAGTTACGCATACTGGCACTAAACTAAAATTTTTCCGATGATATATGTAAGAATATTTTGCCCTTTATAAATTGTTGCATTCATAATCTATGTAACTACTAAATAGTGGTTAAAAAACGAAAGATTTATAAATGTGCATTCCGATTAGCTTCTATAATATTATTTTAATTGATACAATAAATAAAATCTAACAGAGGTGTTAAAATGACTGTAATAAGCGGAATGAGATTTAATCCAAGGCAGGGAGCAATTGTTGCAGATGAACAATCATCTAATAGTAATAGGAAATATGACATAGCTCAAAAATTACATACTTTGTCTGCAGGAGAGCAACCAATTCAAGCAGTGATTGGTGGTTCAGGAGCGGCTGATATTCTTCATGCAGTAGAGCTAAGGGTAGATCAAGATCTTACTAAATATGGCCCTAAACTGGAATCAGCTGAAAAATTAGCAGGACTTGTAGGCTATTCATTTCAAAATGTAAGAAACGAGTTTATGGATGCTTACATGAGGACTAACCTCGGAATTAGTTGGGATGAGTTTAAAACAGGATTTGCAAAATCAGATGATGGTGAGAACTTACAGATAGAAAAAGGACTTATGGATGATTATCGAAATCTTATCTCTGGTAGAGATTCAAGAGTTGAATTTATACAAAGAAATCAGTTTTTAATCCTATGTGGTGATGCTAAAGATGTTAAGTTATATACTACACATGGATGTCAGACAAAACCAATGCCAATTGCAAGACCATATGAAGTAATAGGCTCTGGAAGTGACGCTGCTGATCATGCATTAGCTGGTTTTTTTGAAAATAGAGCTAGAGAGCAAAAAAAAGATATTGATCCTATTGAAGGAATTATTGCTTTATTGCAAGCTACTGAACGAGCAAGTGCAGTCAATGTTGGAGTTGGAGGCACACCTTACATTGCAATTATTAGTGATGGTAAGATAATTCAACCTTCAGAGAATAACTCAAAACTAGCATCAGAAATTGTAAAAGCAGAGAAAAGAGACATGCTTAAATCAGGATTTACTTCAGAAGCTTTGGCTTCTTTGTTATACAGAAATGCAAATTTTGCAGATGTTGATCAAGAAATGCAAAGACAAGCTCATGATCCTGTGGCTCTGAACAGAATTCTAAGAGGATACAAAGTATAATTTTTTTTATTGTTTTATTTATTTTCTATTAATTTATTCAAGAACCATAACAATTAATCTCTAATTCGCCTTCTTCAAGGCACTTGACTCTGTTGTTTTCAACTTTGTAAGATTTTATGTTGTTGTTATCAACCTTTGCTTTGCAGCAAATATTATTTGCCGTATTTTGAGCAAATGCATCATATTTTGCTTTTTCTTCATCAACTTTGGCTTCAACTTCCCTGACTTCGTCATTTTTTTCCTGCAAATACTCTTTTTGGCTGGCAATCAGTTTTTCAAGCCTTGGAATTTCTGTTTCATAAAACAAAATGTTTTTTTCACACTCAGAAAGCTTATCAGATTTCTCTGAAGTTTGTGCTTCTAATGTTTTGCCTGATTCTTGGCAAGTAGCTAGTTTTGTTCCAAGCTCTTCCAGGCTCTTGCCATATTCATCAATAGAATAACCAGTCTCTTTAATATCCTGATAAGTAGTGTAACCTAAAATACTGGGCTTGACAACAGCAAACCCAAAAATAACTGCAAACACAAGAGCTGCAGCAATAATTATGTATTTGTCTTTTTTCATAATATACTTCTCTGAACATCTGTTCTTTTAAACTTTTCTATAATGTCTTTTCCCTTATCATCTTGTTGTAAAAACTAATCATGACAATCTCTTCTTCAATATCCATGAGATATCTTCTGCTGTCATCAAGAAAATCAGAAATAATCTGGTCTTTTATCTTGCTTATGGTACTGCTTACTTGATTGTAGTCAGGTGTTTTTTCAAATATACCTGGCTTTTCTTTCATCAAGTGCTTGATGCTTCTGCTTATTTCTTTTTTAATGAATTCAAGCACTTCTTTTTCCTTGTTCAGGCTGACTTTTTTTTCAGCTAAATATTCTGCCATATGCTTAATGTTATCACCTATGTTTTCAAGTTTTTTGCTGATAAGAAAATAAGAAGGTATGAGTGAAACATTTTTTATTTTTGAAGAGCCAAGAACATTGGAATCTATCAATGCAGTTGAGATTATTTTTGTCATTAAATGATAAAGCCTGTCAATTTCATCCTCATTTATTCTTATTTCTTTTAAGTCAAGTTCTTCTAAGATGCTGGTTATAGACATGTCAATTATCAGGCTGGTCCTGTATAGAACCTGAATAACATCAACTTTTGCCTTGTCAAGCAGCACTTTGATTTTTA
Source organism: Nanobdellota archaeon (assembly GCA_018819305.1). GTDB lineage: Archaea > Nanobdellota > Nanobdellia > Woesearchaeales > SM23-78 > SM23-78. The sequence continues at coordinate 4,117 of JAHJQO010000050.1, read as the reverse complement.
TTTTTTGCTTATCCTCATAATTGATTTCTGTGCCACTCATGTGAGCCAGGGCTTTTCTTATTCTAGCTTTGACTTCTTTGCTTATTTCTTTTTTTGAAAACAGGTTTATGTTTTCAATTCCCAGATAATATACTGCAAAGAGCACATGGTTAATTGTTTTTTCATATTCATCAACATTAAGAGAAATTTCATTTAGTTGTTTCTCATCCCTGAACTCAGGTGTTATTACTAGATTCCTGTTGTTTTTTTCATACACCAGAACCTCGCATTTTTCCTTGAGCTTGTTTTTAATAACCCATTCTTTGGGCAAGGATATTGAATATGTTGTTCCTGCTATTAATTGTATTTTTCTTCTGTGCATATTCTTAACAAAACAGAGCTACTATATAAATATTTAGATTACTATATAGTTTATGTAGGATAAATATATAATGACTTGTTTTTACAGTCTCATATTATAAATATAAATAAGAGGTGATTATTATGAGAAGACATATTTTTTTAATTAGTATTTTAGCAAGTATGATTGTATTGGGAATTTTTATGTTAGGATGCAGTGCGCAGAGCACACCCACAGGCGAAATAACAAGAGAGTCTGTGACACAGACAGCCGCCAAGCCAGTGCAAAAATATCAGAACATTGAGATTAAAGGCTCTGATACTTTGCTTCAGCTGGTTTCTAATATGGCAGAAGCTTATTCAGAAGATAATTCTTATACAAGAATTTCTGTAACAGGAGGAGGTTCTGGAACAGGAATTGCAGCTTTAATCAATGGAGAAATTGATATTGCAGATGCTTCCAGAGGAATCAAAGATAGTGAAATAAGGCTTGCAATGGATAATGGTATTTTACCATGGGAGTTTATTATTGCAAGAGACATGCTCTCAGTAATTGTGCATGAAAACAATCCTGTTGAAGAGCTAACCATGGAGCAGATTGGCAAGATTTTCAAAGGAGAAATAACCAACTGGGCACAGGTTGGCGGACCTTTGCAGGTTATTACTCTTTATGGAAGGCAAAGCACATCAGGAACATATGCATTTTTTATGGAGCATGTTGTGCAGGATGATTATTCTCCAAAAATGAGAAATCTGGAAGGCAACCAGGCAATTCTTGATGCTGTAACCCGGGATAAGACAGGAATAGGTTATGTTGGAATTGGATACCTTGTTGACAGCAATGGAAATCAAGTGGATGGAATAAATGTGATAAAAGTGGCGCAAGACAAAAACTCAGAATATATATCTCTATTAGATACAGAACAAATGGCAGACTACTCAATCTCAAGGCCATTGTACCAGTATTTTGCAGGCAAGCCAGAACATGGCTCAGAAACATATGCCTTTCTCAAGTTTGAGCTCAGCAATGAAGGCCAGAGAATTGTGGAAAAGTCAGGGTTTGTAGAGATTACACCAAAAGACAGGAAACATAATGATGACTTATTTGCAAAAATTTAACCATAGAAACCTGAAAGAGAGACTTATAAAATTATTTTTTTCAGGTACTAGTATAACTGCTTTGGTTATACTGATAAGTATCTTTGCTTTTCTTTTTATTACAGGCATACAAACTTTTTCAGAGATTTCAATAATAGATTTTATTTTTGGAGCTAATTGGAATCCAACTGCTTATGCTGAGCCAGCCTGGGGGATTTTGGCTCTGGTTGTAGGTACATTAATGATAACAATAGGCTCATTAGTAATAGCAATTCCCTTGGGAATTGCCAGTGCGATTTATCTTGCAGAAATTGCAAATCCAAAAGTCAGAGAAATACTAAAGCCAATAATTGAGATGATTGCAAGCATTCCATCAGTTGTGCTGGGGCTGATAGGAATACTTTTTCTCTCTCCATTAATTGCAAAAATTTTTGGCTTGAGCAATGGACTAAATGCACTCACAGCTTCAATTGTTGTTGGGATAATGGTTCTGCCTACAATCATAAGTATTTCAGAAGATGTTCTAACTTCTCTGCCTAATGAGTTCAGAGAAGCCAGTCTGGCCCTGGGCTCAACCAAGTGGCAGACTATCAGGATGACCCTTTTGCCAGCAGCTATGCCTGGAATTATGGCAGCAGTCATGTTAGGTCTTGGAAGAGCTGTCGGTGAAACAATGGCAGTTCTAATGGTTGCAGGAAACGCCCGTGCTATGCCATTTTCTTTTTTTGACCCAGTAAGGCCTATGACTGCTAATATTGCAATTGAAATAAAAGAAGTTGTCAAAGGAAGCCTGCACTACAATGCCTTGTTTGCAATAGGCTTGGTCTTGTTTATCATGACTTTTATTGTGAACTTTTTATCAGACCTGATAATTGAGAGACAGGCAAGAAAATACAAATGGTAGAAAAATAAAAAATGGTTAATGAAACTGTAAGACAAAACATGTATTTTACCCTATTCAGGATTGCAACTTTTTTCTCAGTACTAATCCTGCTCTTTGTTATGCTCTATGTTCTTAAAGAAGGAATAGGAGTAATTAATATTAAATTTCTGACATCAATGTGGTCTCACAGAGACATAACTCAAGGAGGAATTTTGCCGGCGATTGTAGGAACTCTTTTCCTGGGAATTGGCGTTGCAATAATATCCATTCCAATTGGAATAAGCACTGCTATTTATCTTAATGAATATGCAAAAGACACTTTTTTTACAAGAATGATCAAACTTGCAATCAGAAACCTGGCAGGAGTACCGTCAGTAGTGTATGGATTATTTGGGCTTGCTGTTTTTGTAATGTTTCTTAATCTTGGAACCTCACTCATTGCTGCTTCACTTACTTTGGGCTGCATGACACTTCCGTGGATTATAACAACTAGTGAAGAAGCACTGAAATCAGTACCCTTGTCTTTCAGAGAAGGAAGCTATGCTCTGGGCTCAACCAAGTGGCAGACCATTAAAAAAAATGTTCTGCCACACTCCATGAGCGGAATGTTAACAGGCTCAATTCTTGGAGTGTCCAGGGCAATGGGAGAAACAGCACCTATCATCATGGTTGGAGCTACTTTTTTTATGGCTTATTTGCCAACATCTGTTTTTGACAAGTTCATGGCTCTTCCTTATCATTTATTTATCCTTGCAACCCAGCACTCAAGCCCTTATTCAAGAGAATATGCACTTGGAACAGCACTTGTGCTTATAGTCATGGTTTTCCTGCTGAACTTAGGAGTTTTCATAATTAGATATAGATTAAGAAGAAAAAAAGACTGGTAAGGTGATATATATGAAAAAACAAACTAACCAATTAATAAAACAAACAACTAAAATTAAATTCAAGCATTTGAATTTCTGGTATAACGGCAAACAGATATTATATGATGTGACTCTGGACATGTATAAAAACCAGATTACAGCTTTGATAGGACCTTCTGGATGCGGCAAGTCAACTTTGATTCGATGTATTAACAGAATGAATGACCTGATAGCTGTTGCAAAAGCCAAAGGAGAAATAAGATACAATGATGAAAATATTTTTGAAAAAGAATATGATGTTGTGAAGCTCAGAAAGAAGATAGGTATGGTTTTTCAAAAGCCAAATCCATTTCCCATGAGTATTTTTGAAAATGTTGCTTATGGCTTGAGAGTTGACAAGCTAAAAGACAAAAAAAAGCTCAGGAAGATCGTTGAGGACAGTCTTAAAAAAGCAGAACTCTGGGAAGAGGTTAAGGATAGGCTGGATTTGTCAGCTTTTAGGTTGTCAGGTGGACAGCAGCAAAGACTATGCATTGCCAGAGCCCTTGCAATTAATCCTGATGTTATTCTGTTGGATGAACCCTGCTCTGCTCTTGACCCTATCGCGACAGCAAAAATAGAGTCCTTGCTTCTAAAGCTCAAAAAAGAAATGACAATAGTGATAGTCACTCATAACATGCAGCAGGCAAAAAGAATATCTGATCATGCAATATATCTTTTGAATGGCAAGGTGATTGAGTATTCTCAGACTACGCAGATGTTTGAAAATCCCCAGGACAATCTAACTAAAGATTATTGGTGAGCTTTAGCGAGCCAAGGGGTTTAATACCCTGACCTTTAGGTCGTATTAGTTCTTTTTCTTAGAAAAATTTAAGTTGCGGCTTCGCCGCAATAATTATTGCGAACGAAGTTGCGCAAAAATTTCTACAGA
>JAHJQO010000007.1 GCA_018819305.1 Nanobdellota archaeon | reverse complement strand
TATAAAAGAAAAAGCATAAAATGAAACATTCTAAAAACAAAAAGTTACTTTTTCCAAGAAAAAAGTAACTTTTTCAATAAAAATACGAATCCTTCCTATTAAACCACAAAAGAATACAAAATCATTTAATGGATGGAGCTGCTTTGATTAATTTGTCTGTACGCAACCTTTATTAAAAACATCATAATTCCTTACTAAATGAAACTCTATTATGCAACTACTAATCCTGGAAAAGTTCTTTCTATGAAAAGGGACTTGGGAAAATTCAGTGTTGAAGTTGAACAGGTTAAAATAGATCTTCCAGAATCAAGATCAAGTGATGTCAGGATTATTGCAGAGGAAAAAATAAATTATGCATTTAAAGAAATAAAAAAACCGGTTATTGCCTTGGACGCCGGATTCTATATTCATTCCCTTAATGGATTTCCCAGAGCATTTGTTAATTTTGCCCTTGAAACAATTGATTTAGAAGGAATTCTCAAATTGGTTGAGTATAAAGATAGTAAATGTGAGTTCAGGGAATGCGTGGGATACATGGATAATAAGAGGGATTCGCCCATGTTTTTTATATCCAAAGTTCCAGGAATTATTGCAGATAAGCCAAGAGGTGAAATACAAAAGCATTTGTGGTCAAGGCTTGGCTTGATATTTATACCTGACGGCAGCAACAAAACTCTGGGAGAAATGACTTATGATGAATATCTTGACTGGAGAAAAGAATACAGGGACAAACATTCAACTGCAATGCAGTTGGGTAAATGGTTGATAAAACCAAGATGATTACTTATACTTCTTAAGCATCTTCTGAAAAACAGAAGCAGGAACCAGTTTTTTAACAACTTCTTCCCAGCCTTCAGGACCGACCAGGCTTTTTACAAAACTAGAACTAATACCTTCTAGGTTTTTTGGAGGCATGACAAAAACAGTTTCAATATCAATATTAATATTCTTGTTTTGATGATACATCTGGTATTCCTTATTATAATCTTCTTCAGTTCTTAACCCTCTGATAATGTAATTAGCCCCAACTGATGCGGCGTAATTTACAAGAAACTTGTTGCCGCAGTTGTCAATAGTAACATTTTTGTATTGAACAGCAAGATCTCCAAGCATCGCAATCCTTTCTTCGTCAGAGAAATCATAATCTTTTTTTGGATTAACAGCAACAGACCAGCAGATTCTGTCAAATATTTCTAATCCTTTTTTCAAGATCCACAAATGACCATTAGTAGGTGGGTCAAAACTTCCTGCATAAACAGCTGTTTTCATGAGAAAAGGGAATATGAATTTGCTTATAAGGTTTTGTTTTTAATTTATTAATTTAATTTTAGTAATTTTATTTTTAATAATCATCAATCATTCCATAATGAACCTGGATAATCTTAGCAAGCCCTTCAATATGATCTGAGTCTTGAATGACCTTTCCTGTTCGCTCATATTCTGGAAGCACATTATATTTTGTGCAGTAGAAATGGCTGCCTACAAAATATTTATTATTATTAACAATATCCTTAACAATTTTCATACACTCATCAAGATTGATTTTAAATTCATCTGCATAAGGTTGCAAATTAACATATTTGCTATGGCTGTACTCTTCTAATACTTTTCTTTTTGTCCAATAAAAAAAGGTTATTGCTTCCTGTGGTTGTACCATATGCCCCGTGCGGGAGTTTCGTCAAAACAAAGTTTTGAGGAAATTCAAAAACTCTGTTTTTGTATTCGAACCCACGTCGTCGGGTCGAGAACCCGAAATGATTTGCTCAAAACCAGAGTTTTGTGCCAACAAAACTTTCAGTTTTGTGTGCCAAAGATAAAATCTTTGAGCGAATCAAAAATCTCTGATTTTTGTTTGGCCGGGCTACACTAACGGGGCAATATTTTTGAGATAATTTTTTGGTATTAAAAAGTTAACGTTTCGTATGAATTAAAAGAAACATTTATAACTATTTTCTGACTTCACAGTGGTAAAATGTCACTTGTTGCTCAGGTCTGGGATGCATATCAAACATTCCAGCAGTCAAATCCTTTACTAGGATCAATGCTTACAGCAGAAGCTACGTTTACATTAGGTGATATTGTATCACAATTAATTGTAGATAAAAAAGTTGACTGGAAAAAAGTCAGTTACACTGCGAAATTAGCCCCTATATACGGAGCAGGAGTATATGGTTTAATGGAATCAGGAGATTTAGTAGGTAAACTGATTTCAGAACATCCATTGGTTAAAGCAGCACTAGGGCCTAACTTATTTGGAAATGTTCTTAACTCATATTTCTTTGCAAACAATACAATTGGAGAAAGAAATGGGTACAAAATAAGAGAATTAGTAAATAATTATGCAAGCATATTTTCACAAAAAGACAATAAAACTTTCTTCCAGAACTTCAAAGAAAAATATATAAAAAATATTCCTGGAAAAGAATTCTTAAAATCAGTAATAGTCACTCTGACTGTGTGGAATGGAATCCAATACCTGAACTATTCATATGTGTCAGATGAAATGAGAACACCAGTGGCTCTTGCCTGCGGGGTTGCATGGCTGTCAGTACTATCATTATGGTCTTTGAAAGGCAGAAGAAAAATTGTGTATGATAAGCCTGATAAATATCAATCATCCTTGTGAATCTCTACAAATTTTTTGATACTTCTGTCATAAGTTTTCTCAATATCATCAGGAAAACAACATGCTGGCAATTGGTTCATATCAAGATGATACTTTAAGCAAAGGCAGCAGTTTCCTTTTTTATCGCAAGGTTCATAACTGCAGTTGCAGTGCTGCACATTTGATTGTTTGTTGTTGCAATCCATTATGGGCCCAGAGGGATTCGAACCCCCGACCTTTTAACCCAATAGTTCTAATGAACAAATTGTTCGGTTAAGAGCCGAATGCTCTACCGGACTGAGCTATAGGCCCTTCCTTTCTCGTAGATTAGAATTCAGTTTAAATAAGTTTCTAAAAATTTAGAGATGAGGATCTTTTTTAGCGCACACACGTGCTGCAATTCTGCTGGCATTAAGACCTGTTTCCTCCAAACTTCTTCCCTGAAGATAAGCTGCTAAAAATCCTGCGGCATATGCATCACCTGCGCCATTTGTGTTAACAACATCAACAGGAATTATTGGAATATCATATTGTTCATTTCCTCTTCTTACTGTTGAACCTTTTTTTCCTTTTTTCAAGGCAATGGTGTGGCATATCATGCTCATTAGTTCTAAAGATTTTTCAGGATTATAACCTGTTAATTCATATGATTCTTCTTCTGTCATAAATAATATGTCAATGCTTGGCAAAAATTTTCTCAGGATGGCTCTTTGTTTTTCAACCATGATAGGATCTGCCAGGTCAAAACTTATTTCTGCACCTCTTGTTTTGAAATGATTAATTACGGTTTCGATTCCTCTTGGATCATCGCAGAATTCATATGCTGAAGTATGAAACATTTGAGTATTGATAGAAGGACTGATAAAATAGCTGTGATTGGCTGCAACACCAATGTTTGCAACAATGCTTCTTTCACCGTCTGGAGTTACCAGTATATTGCAGGTTCCTGTTTTTCCCTTGGCAAATGTTAGCATCGGATGAATGCCTGCTTTTTTAATCTCTTCATAATAACGATAACCATATTCATCTTCTCCAAGCACACCTATTAGACCAGTTTTTAATCCTTGTTTGGTCACTCCTTGCACTACATTAGCAGGAGAACCGCCAATACAGAAATGATAATCTCTTGATGAAATCCTTTCTACAAGACCTTTATAATCAATGCTGGATTTAGGTGTGTAAAAGCCTTTTTTAAGATTAAACTCTTCGACTTCTGCATCAGAAATATTTCTGATTAGATCAGCTAGTGCATTTGTCAATCCAATTAAGTCAAACATTTATCTTCCCACCAATCATAAGGGAGTATTATTTTTTTTAAATAAGTTTCTAATAAATTGCAAAAATAGGATTAAGTATATATACCTTGTTTCATTCCCTTTTGCCAATATGACTCAATTGATCAAGGTCAGACAGGGAATATATACTGATATTATGGCTCTTGTTGATGAAGAGGAAGGAGTGCCTCGTGCTGCTCTCAGAGAAAACCTTATTAATGGCTGGGTTGTTATTCCTGCCAATAAGAGTCATAAATTCCTGCATCCCATAGGTATTGGCAAAGGCTTAAGGGTTAAGGTTAATGCTAACCTTGGTGCTTCTCCTGCCAAGTCTGACCTGGAGGATGAACTAAAGAAACTGGATGTTACGCTTAAGGCTGGTGCAGATACAGTAATGGATTTAACAGTTCTGAAAGATGTTGTAAAGATTGATGATATCAGAAGAGCCTTAATAGAAAAATGCCCTGTTCCTATTGGTACAGTGCCGATTTATCAGGCAGCTGTTGAGGCCGAAGGCTTTGAGAACATGAGCATTGACAATTACTTGAGGGTTTTTGAAAAGCATGCTCGCGATGGTGTTGACTTTGCAACTGTTCATGCAGGTGTCACCCGAGAAGCTATTTCTCTTTTGGAGAAGAGGCTGCTGGGTGTGGTTAGCAGAGGAGGCTCATTCCTGGTTCGCTGGATGAAAAAGCATAACAGGCAGAGTTTTCTTTACGAGCATTTTGATAAGGTTCTCGATATTGCAAAAGAGTATGATGTAACCATCAGCTTAGGAGATGGGTTAAGGCCAGGAGCAATAGAAGACTCAACTGATGAGGCCCAGGTTTCTGAGTTAAAGATTATTTCAGAATTAGCAGATAAGTGCAGGGATTATGGAGTGCAGGTCATGATTGAAGGGCCAGGCCATGTTCCTCTGCATGAAATTGAAAAAAATGTAAAACTGGAAAAAGAACTATGCAAGGGAGCTCCTTTTTATGTGCTTGGCCCGTTGCCGACTGACATAGCAACTGGCTATGACCATATTGCCTGTGCAATTGGCGGAGCACTTGCAGCTTTTCATGGTGCTGATTTCCTCTGCTATGTTACTCCTAAGGAGCATATTGGGCTTCCTGACCTTGATGATGTTAGGGAAGGAGTTATTGTTACAAAGTTGGCAGCGCACATTGCAGATGTTGCCAGGGGCAACAGGCAGGCAGTTGAGAGAAATAAGAGGATGTCAGAGGCAAGAAGAGATTTTAACTGGGACTTGATGCAGGAGCTCTCCCTTGATCCCAAGAAGTTTCACGTATTAAGAAAGGCTGAGTGTGATAAAAACCCTATTCTTGAGAATGCTGATTATTGTTCTATGTGTGGTGAGTTCTGTGCTGTAAGGGTTTACAAAGGGAAATAGAATCTCAAATAATAATTTTTATAAAAGAATACATTTTCTTTAAAACTTACTGCCACGGTCGCATAGTCTGGTATTGCGCAAGCCTGGAAAGCTTGTCCCTTTGGGATCGCCGGTTCAAATCCGGTCCGTGGCGTATTTTTCATTCCAAGTATATATTTTAACAACTTTTAAAAATAAGTATGTATTTCCGTTATTCAGCATGCAAATAAGAAGATTAGTCAAGTCAGGACTGTCATCTTTTACAGTGGCTCTGCCTAAGGACTGGATTGACAGGAACAAGCTGAATAAAGGAGATTTCTTGTATATTGATGAAAAAGATAATAAGATATCAATAACAACAGAGCCAAAAAAAGAGAAAAAAGAGAAAAAAGAATTTGTTCTGCATGTTGATGGTAAGTCTGCAAAACGTATCAGGAGAGAAATAAGAGCTACTTATCTGGATGACTATCAAACTATTTATATCAAAGGTACAAATCTGAGGCCTTTAATTGGAGAAATAAAAAAAGACATTCAGGATCTTGTTTCTTTGGAAGCGATTGAGGAATCTCATGATAAAGTCATTGCAAGAAACTTTTTAGACTTTACAGATGTTTCTATTAAACTTCTGATTAGGCGTATTGATAATATAACCAGAGCAATGATGACTGATTCTATTGAGTATATAACAAATCCTTCAAATGATTATGATGCTGCGAAAATTGTTGTTGAAAGAGATACTGATGTTAACAGGCTTACATTTTTAATGTTTAAAATTTTAAAAGCATGTATTAGGGATGCGGAAGTGTGTAAAAAACTAGGCTTGACTCAGTTGCAGGTGCTTCAATTTTGGAATCTTGTGTTTTTAATAGAGAAGATTGCAGATGAAACCAAAAGAATTGTCAGGATTATAAAGCTAGTTCATTCTAATAATATTAAAGTCAATAAAAAAGAATTAGTTGCTCTCTATAAAGAGATCAAAGCCGCATATGAGAATATTATGAAAGCATATTATAAAGGTGACATTGTTCTTTCGGATGAAATATATGAATCAAAGCCAATGTTGCTTGGTCAATGCGATAAGTATTTTCAAAAGAACAAGATTCTTGAGGTTTCAGAGATTACAGGCAAATTTAAGAGTATTATTTCCAAAACAGATGATATTTCCAAGATTATAAGATATTTGAATTAGATTATTTCTCTAAATTCTCTTGTCAGCTTTGAGAATGGTTCCATCGCCAACTCCTTTGAAAGAAAACAATTGCGCAGGCCTGTGAGCGCCATCCATTTTTTTCTCTTTGTGCGGCTGTAGAATATCAATTTCTTTGACTTTTTTTCTGAAATTCCTTTTGTCAATCTCTTTGCCAAGAATTGTCTCATAAACTTTTTGAAGTTCTGTGAGGGTGAATTTTTCTGGCAATAACTGGAAAGCAATGTTGGTGTATTCTATCTTATTTCTGATTCTTTCAAGAGCATAATTAATAATCTGATTGTGGTCAAATGCCAGTTTTGGAAGTTTGTCAACCGAAAACCAATTAACATCTGTTGCATCTGTAGATGCATGTAATTTTAAATCTTTTGAAGTCAGAAGCGCATAATAAGCCACAGTAATTACTCTTGTTCTTGGATCTCTTTTTGGCTCTCCAAAAGTGAACAACTGTTCAAGGTAAACATTTTTCACACCTGTTTCTTCCATTAACTCTCTTTTTGCAGAGTATTCCAGAGATTCGTCTATTCCTGCAAATCCCCCAGGTATTGCCCACTGGTCCTTGAAAGGCCATGATTTTCTTTTCACCAGCAATATTTTTAGCTGGGTTCCCTGGATTGTAAAGATAAGAATGTCTGTTGTTACAGAAGGCCTTTCATATTTTGAAGCATCATAAGTTTCTGCAGTCTCTTTATATGGCTTTAAATATTTATAATATTCATCAATGAATTTTGCATGGTCAAAAGCCAGTTTTCCAAGCTCTGTTTTTCTCACAAGTTTTAAATCTGAGAAACTGATGCCTGGTTTTAATAATTTCAAGAACTTTATTTGGTTAACATGCAGCTGTATTGCAAAAACTGTTGTATTTCCTCCTCTTGGGTCTGTGCCTGATGCATAAGTTCTTATCTGGTGCAGATCTGCTATGATGCCGAGGTCTGGAAAGTTTACTGTGTTTGGGATTTTTGAAAATTCACCGCTAACATCAAGATTTAGTCTTTGTTTTATTGTTCTGACAACAGCATTCTGCAGGGTTTCAAATGGCTCCTGCTTTCCTCCTGGCAAAGCCCAGTAATTCTTGTATGGCTCATGGTTTCTTTTGCCAAGCAGAACATATTTGTTATTTATATCAAAGATAATGTCAATAGAATTCATAAGTTCATTAAATTCCTCTTTTTTATCTTTCTTATTTGCCATCTTTTATTTCTTAGTGTAACCAATACATTATATAAAACATTGCGGTATTTAAAAGTTTTTATTTATATTTATTAAAATCTGATAACTGGAAGAGGTTCATCAGAAACACTCACTTCAAGAATTTTACCTCTGTTAAAGTCATAACATCTTGAATTGGTGTAATGCGGCTTGGCAGCATCAAAAGAAACACACCCATCATAATTCATGGTCGATTTGATAGTTAATTTTTGTCCTGCAGGGAGCTTTCCATTTACATGTTTAAACTTGAATTTTCTATAGGGTGCAGTTATCCTGTATTCTAGAGTGTGACTTTCAAAGTCAGGCCTTTTGATTTTCCAATACCAGAAAGCCCGGATATCATCTATTGCGTGCTGAAGCAAGCTAGCTGGGCGTTCATTAAGAACCCATCCGAGCAGCCCAACTTTTGAACTGACAAGACCGCCACTGCTTCTTTGGTCTTCATTTTGGGTGTAGTGTCTTGCAGTACCCATTCTATAGATATCTCCAAAGTATATCTCGTTAAGTGCAATATCTTCAACATCTGTTTTTCCATTAGATTTAATAACGCCTCTTACCCTTGTCCAGTTCTTAACTTTATAATCCAATCTGACGAGTTTCTCGACTTTTTCCTTGTAAGAATATTTTCTTGTTACTGAAAGAGCACCTGTTGAATCACTATCTGACCTTTCAATCCAGACTTTTGGAAATTCAGTTTCTCCCAAGTTTTTTTTAGTGATGTTCATTGCAACGTCTAATGCTTCTCCATCTCCGCCAAAGCTCACTGCCACATCTACTGCCTTAAAATCTTCAACAGAATAAGCAGGGTGTATTTCTGTTTTAACTCTACATTTAATTTCTGGAGTAATGCCATATTCTTTGAATGCATTAACAAAGTTTTCAAGGTTGTAATGGTGTTCGTCATGAGTTCTAAGCACATTATTTATGTCTTTATTTTCTTCAGAGCAAGCTTTTTGCAGATTATCAACTCCAAGACCGTATTTTCTTTCAAAAAACTCTTTTTCAGTTTCTTTGCATGCAATCAACACATTTAAACTCATGTTTTTCATCTTTTCTTTGTCTCTTTATCTTATTGTTACCTTAATGCAATCATTTTTTGCAGTGCCTGCTTTGCTTTTATTGCAGTTTCTTCATCAACTTCAACTTTGTACTGGTCTTTGACCAAAGCATCATAAACATCTTCAATAAATATTTTTTTCATCTGAATGCATGTTCCTCCATTAGGAATTGTGAAAAATTCTTTATCTGGAACTTCTTTTTGCAGTCTGTAAATCATTCCCACTTCTGTACCGATGAGAAACCTCTTTGCTTTGCTTTCTCTGGCAACTTTTATCATGCCGCTCGTACTGGTAACATGGTCAGCCATATCGATTATTTCAGGAGGACACTCAGGATGCACAATGATTTCTGCGTCAGACATTTTTTCTTTCACTTGTTTTAATAATTCAGGATAAAATTTTGTATGGTGCACATAGCAGAATCCTTCCCAGGGAATAATATTCTTTTTTGTAAATCTCTGCACATATTTTGCAAGGTTCTGGTCAGGAACAAACAAAATATTCTGGTTAGGCAAAGATTCTACAACTTTTAATGCATTGGACGATGTGCAGCAAATATCTGACAATGCCTTGACAGCAGCAGAAGTATTTACATAACTGACAACTGCAAGGTCTGGAAACTTTTTCTTCAGCTCAGCAACTCTTTTTTTCAGAGCTTCAGGATTTGCCATCTGCGCCATTGGGCACTTTGCTTCTTGTTGAGGCCAGAGCACTTTTTTTTCTGGATTAAGAATCTTTGCACTTTCTGCCATGAAATCAACACCGCAGAAAACAATTGTATCTGCTTTTGTCTCAGTAGCCTTGATTGTCAGGCCCAGAGAATCTCCCAAATGGTCTGCTACTTCATATATTTCAGGCCTTTGATAATTATGCACAAGAATAACTGCATTTTTTTCTTTTTTCAACTTGTTAATCTTATCAATTATTTCTCTTTTCTCAGGTGTTATTTCATCCATTTTTATGCACCTCCTCGCGGAATGCTTTTGTTTTTATATGTGTTATTAAACTTGCAATCTTATAATATTATAACATTCTATTTATACCATCATGGTGTAATCCTTTTCTGTTTTTGCATCCGTAATTCCATTGTAATCTTTTTTCTCATTTAACAGCTCAAGAGTCTGTTCACCAAACTCTTTTCTGAATCTGTCAACCAGCTTGTTTTTTTCAAGATAATCAATCACTTCTTCTGGCACATACTGTTTCCAATTATCTCCTTTTTTGGCCATTTCAATTCTTACTGCTGTTCCTCTGACAGGAGCTTGTTTTTTGGTTATGATACTAAATGGGTCAATAATGTTATAGTCTTTTTTTAGCAGTTCAATAACATAAGTGTCCATGGTTATAAATCCATCAAGAAAACCAAACTGCTTGAATATTTCTTTTGTCCATCTCTGTCCGTCTTTGTACTTTGGAATGTGCGCAAAATCAAGTATGAAATGAAACGAATAATTGCTGTATTTTTCTGAAAGAAATGCATCAACCATGTCTTTAGATTCTTCTGCGGTAAAAGGATTTCTTATGTTGTACTTGTTGCTGCTGCCAATTCCAATCTTAACATGCTCTGCATTTTCACAAGCTGCTTCAAGCATGGATGCTGCCCCATTATGCAAAGGCTTAAACCTGCAAATTAATCCTATTGTTTTGAATCTTTTTTCTGTTTTCTTCCTTTTTTTAGAGGAAGATTCAAAAGATTTTTCTTTTGTTTTCATTACATTTACGGCAGAGGATACTCGGAGTTTAGCCGAGAGGAACTGCCGTCCTCCGTTAACTTTTTCTTTGACATATGATTATGATATGAGTGCGCAGCGGATTTTGGCGCACTCATATACCCATTCTGAGTAGCGT
>JAHJQO010000049.1 GCA_018819305.1 Nanobdellota archaeon | reverse complement strand
TGGAGAAAGTGAAGACTGAGTTTAATCTGGTTTGCATAGCTCATAACCTCCAAAAGATTTGGAGGTTGAAAGCAGCTAATAGCTGCTAGTTTATTTTTTCTTTTGAAATGGGAACTGTAAAAACAATTGCGAGACGGCTTCTCCTGTTAAACCTGCTTTTCTTATTTCTTTCAATGCCAATACAAAAGAATTTGCTAAAAATGTTCCAGTTCCTGTTGCAAAATCAAGCACATTCACAGAATCATCTGCAAAACCAAGTTGCTTTCCAAATTCTTTTTTTAATATTTCATTAATTGAATTTGTTATAAAAGACACAACTGGCTCAGGAGTATAATAAACTCCAAGATGTTTTCTTTTTTCAGGGTCATATTCCTTTAGGAAATCCTCGTAGAAATGAATAAATGGATCTTTGTAATGTTTACCTTCAAATACGAATTCTGAAAGAATTTTTGGAATATCTGCTGCATTTAAAATGTCTATAATTTCATCAACAATCCAAGAACAATTAGAAGGCAAATCATCTCCTGCGATATTAGTAAATATCTTTTTAATGATTTTGATGCTTGATGGAATATATGTCGCAGCAGAATCCCTATTCAACCCATCATGCGAGCCAATTTTGGACAAGAATAATCCATAAGTAATAGTTTGTGCATAAGCATCAACACAATCTTCGGGTTTTGCATCTTTAATTAGTTCTTTAAATGCCTCATAAAATTCATAAACTGGGCTCGCTTCTTCCTTATTCTTTATTTTTTCTAAATCTTCATCTAATTGTTCTTTTATAAGCGCTCTTAGAAGTATTGCTTTTTTTGATAATTCATATGCTAAATCCGTAGAATTTTTTATAGTCGGTAAATCATAATCTAAAAATGATTCAATCAATTGATTAAATTGTTTTATTAGTTCCTCAGTAATCTCAAATTTACCTTTATCTAAATCCTCTTTTGTAAATAAAGTTATATCAAACCTTTTCTCTTTATTTCTTATGAGAATAAAACGCATATAATCCGTTAGAATCAGATTAGGAATTGCTTCGTTTTGATATTTAACTAATTGTGTGCTGTTTAGTATTTTCTTTAATCCTTGTTCTGATGAAATATCAAATAAATCCTTTGTTTCAATATACCCTATTTTTATTTTTTTCTTAAAACATATAAAGTCAGGTCTACCTATTCCTTTAATTATTTTATTTTCTCCAGATAATTCAAGATGACTATTAATGGCTTCAACAAATTCTTTAATAGCAAACCTATGAGTGAGTTCAGTACATTCTCCTCTTTTATATTCTTTTTTTATTTCAGAAAAATACTTTTCATATTCTTCAATATTAATAACCATATTGTTAATAAAATAAGTTATTTCATATATAAATGTTCTTCTTAAAACCAGCTTCTGCCTCTCGCACAAATACTGGAATGAGGCACGGCATTCATCCCACAAATAAATTTGTGGGTATTCTGCCTACGATTTTATAAAAAATAAATAATTTTATCTTTGTATGAGATTTACATTATTAGAGTAAGTAACTCTTTCTTTGCCTCTTCTAGTCTCATATCTTGCTTTTGCACTTGGCAGCCTTATACCACCTATAAGCTTGAGCTTTGAATTAATCCTGTAGGTTATGATTCTTTCTTCATAAGGTTCGAGCACATCAAGTTCCCATCTTGCAACGCTTCCCTTTCTGCTTTTGCCTATATTAATGGGTTCCATTGAGCCAAGGCGTGCTTTTTTCTCTATCTCAGCAATTCTTGGTATGTGGTCAACAATCCGTATATTATTCAAGGGTCTGCGTGTCCTGTTCTTCAAGTACACGCTCACCTTGACTTCACTCACTCCTTCTTTTGTTTTCCCAAGAGGATCTGCGCTTTTAATAACCACTACTGGGCTTCTGAGCACATAATAGAGAAGAATAGCTATGATGATGAGCAGGATGATTAACACAACAAGCCTGTAATTTGTCACCACCACAATATCGAGCTGTGTTTCAGGGTCTAGTTCCTGTGTAATCACATAATATGTTTTGCCATCATCTCCTTTTTCTTTGGCTACATCTGGTGAGAACTTGGTGAATAATCTTTCTATAGCACCCATTTCAAAAATTTTTTCTGCTGTTCCTGGCTGATTTCCGTTATTATAAATAGTATATTTGCTCTCTGTTTTGAATAAGAATGTGCTTTTGCTCTCGCTCTTTTTCAAATCTGTGTATCCTTGGACATAATATTCTGCAGATGACTCTCCTATTTTCTTGTCTTCAAAGAAAAGATTTAATGTAAGTGTTTTTGTACCTGGTTCGGCAAGAGGGTCAACTTCAAATAAGATTTCGTTTGTTTTGTCTTCCAGAGGAAGCAGATGAGTTGTGTATTCTTTGGAAAAGATTTCTCCGTTTACAACAACTTTTAATCCGTCTAAATCTCTTGAGTTCCTGTTTCTTAGATTGATTCTTACAGATACTTTTTCCTTTGGGTCAATGTTTTTGTCAATGTAAATTGTTGGTGTGACTGTTGGAGTGTATCTTCCTGGTGCAAGGTCTGGAGAAACAACATAAACTGCGAATTTTTCTTTTTCTTCATAATGGAAGCCTGTTGTTTCTGATTTGACTTTTAATGGAATAAAATAAGTTCTGCCTTCTGCAACAAGAGGCTTTGGCCGTAATTCTACAATGAACTCTATTTCATCATTAGCCGGCACTAGTCCGGATGCAGGCTCTACATTAACCAGCCAATTTACATCTCTTGTGCTAATTGTAAAATAATCATCATAATTTTCAGTATTCTGTATGATTAACTGGAAACTTGCAGATTCCTGTTTTGTGATTGTGTTATTCAGTGTTTTTACAAAATAAACAAATCCTGATGCTTGACAAACTGTCAAGAGAATAAGTATCATTGTAATGGTAAGTAAAAAGATAATTCTGATATTTTTTTTATAGGTCATGTTAAATCGCCTCCTATGCCCTTTAACCTCAAGTTAATTCTTAGATAATCTCCTTTATATACCTTTCTATTCTTGATAATTATATTATATAAATTTAATGGTTAGTTTTAGAATAAATGGGGCTACCGTGATTTTCTGACCTTATTTGAAATGATTGATTCTTTTTTCAAACTGAAGACTTTCAAAGGTAGAAATAAGGGGAATGCGGTTTTATCCCACCTAGCAATTACCAGTTCAAATTGATTAATCTTGATTTTTCCTATTGGTAGCTGATGTTTTTTTATAAATGAACTTAATGGACCAACATTTTTATTTCTAAATGTGCCAAGAGGACAATGTGCTATGAAATTATTTCCATCCCGCCAAGATTCAGGGATTTCATCGTTTTGGATAAGTATCTGATTTATTTTTTTTAGCATTCCGTTGTCTTTTATCTTTAGATAAACTACATCACAAAATATATCTGCCCCTTCTAATTTTATTTCAAAAGGCTTTAAATTTATTTGAATTTTCTTGCAAATTTTGTTAATTTCATCCTGAGTTAAATCATCTGTGTTTTCTTTGTTTTTATTCAAAAAACCCCATGGTTTTATTGTTATATGGAAGTAATTTTCTGGAAAAGGAATAAAACAATTGAATGGTAGTAATTTTTTTTGATATTCATGAATTTTTTTTCTTATTTCTTTATTGAATCTGATAAGAAATACAATATGATCCTTTCGATTACCCCATCCTTTAAATGGCTTCCAGTTCTCAGTTGATATGTTCTTTTCCAAGTTCATGTATTTCATCTATAATTGACTTTGTTAAGTTATATTTAAACAATTTGGATGTTATTCCGTAGATTTTCCGTATAATAAATGGGGCTACCGTGATTTGAACACGGGTCACCAGCTGTCCGTTTCATAGACAGGCATATGAGGCATGCCTTTCTCACGAACCCCGAGCTGGGATGATAGGTGCTTGCAAAGCACCCTCAAAAAACTCTGTTTTTTGTTGGTTGCTCCACTCCAAGCTACACTATAGCCCCTTTGATGAAAATTAAAGAAATAGTTTGTGTTTAAATAATTATTTTTTCTTCTTAGATTTTTTTTGGACTTTCTTTTTCTTAGCCTTTTTTTGAGTTTTTTCTCTTTTTTTGGGTTTTTTCTTTTTCGCTATGGTTTTTAAGGTTTGTATATATTTTGCTTCTTCTTCTTTGCTCTTGTTTCTGTAGACTGCAATAACAATAACTAAAATAACCACTCCTACTAAGATAGCAAATATTTGCAAGCTTCCAAATCCTTTTTTTTCTAATTGCTGGACTTGTGCAGGCTCTTGCTTTTCAATTGCAGGCATTTTATCTTGTTTAGGTGTTATAATAATCGTTGGTTTTTCAATTTCAGGTTTTTTTACTGCAAGCGGAGACTCTGTCTCCGTTGCACCAGAAGCTTTGCTTCTGAGTGCATCAGCAGGCAATGTTTTTTGTGTTTTTATGCCTACTGTTGCTTTTCTGTAGGTCACATCTTCAAGAGTGAAAATCAGGTCTATTTCACCGTCATTATTAAAGTCGATTTCAGTTGAGACACCTTCATCAATTTTAAGTCTTTTATTTCCTGGAACTACAAGAACTTCCATGAAATCTATTCCTTTAGTATAATCCTGGTTAAGCCTGAGAATATTTATTTCATAAACATTATTTTGTTTTGTGACTTTTATTAAGTCATTTGGCGCCAGCTCTTTTAGAGTGAGTTCTGTATTTTCTTTGATTTCAAATTCATAAATAAATCCTGGTTTGTTAGGAAACTGGGATTTGACAAACGCAGGTGTTTCTTCGCCTTGGATTGTTAATTTTCTTGTTTCAGAAACCCATTTTACGTCTGAAGTGTCAGTGCATTCAATTCTCCATTCATATGTTCCGGGCTCAAAGTTTCTTCTAATCCTTGTATCATACGGTGAAAGTAAAGTTTTTGTGCTTTTTGCAGGGTCATTATTGACAATTAATGTGCACTCTGTCATTATAAGGTCTTCTGAATATTCAAATATAAAATAAATATTGTCCAGAACAGTTGTAATATCCCTGCCTGGTGATAAAAGCCGGATGTCGCTGTCAGTACCTACAACAAAACCAGTGATTGAAGCATTATTTGTAAGAACTACTAATATAATTGCTAGTGCAAAGAATCCAAAAATCAATTCAATCTTGGTGATTTTATTCATTTTCTATTTTTCCTTCCTGTACTTTTGATTATATCAATGTTTTCATTTCCCATTATAGGCCAGTCTTCACTGGATTCTGTTGTTTCTTCAGGTTTCTTTTTTTTATGTTCTTTATGATGTTCTTTGGCTTCATGATGAGGTTTATGTTGTTCTGTTTTATGCTCAGCTTTGTGCTCTTTTTTGTGAGTATGCACATGCTTTGGTTTTTTCTTTCCTTTTGATGAGAAAATAATAATTAAAATAAGTGCAATTACAATGATTGCAATTAGTATTGGTATCCAAGCTTTATTCTTTGTTGGTTCAGGTTCAACAGCTGCTACTTCGCATGGTTCTTCCCATTCTCGCAAACATTTTTGTTTTTCCTCGCACCAGGTGTATCCTGCACTGCCAATACAACCATGTTCATCTTCGTCTCCGCCAACAATAGGAGTTTCTTCTTCAATAGGAGGCTCTACTGGAATAGGTTCTGGTTCAGGCTCTACAACAGGTACTTCAGGTTCTGGTTCAACAACAGTGCCTGGGAAAGGAGTCACTGTAAAAAAAACATTAACATTTCTTTCAAGCTCTTTGAACATTAATTCAACATCCAAAATAGCATCATCATTAAAATCAAATGCCTGGCTTGTATCTAATGCCAGCCTGTAAATTTTAGAATGTGTCCTGTCTCTTATCTCTACAAAACCGCCTTTGTCATCAGTACCCATCTTGATTAAGTCAACATAATGTTTTTTACTGCCAAGCTTGAACTGCATTTCTTCTCCGCCTTTCATTGCAGGCAGATCAAATGCATCTTTGCCTTCAGAAAGAGTAATTGCGTATGTTCTTAAACCACTTGCAATATAAATTATATCATAATCTCCTGCTGTAGCTGTGCCTGCATTGATTGTGAGTTTTCTGGTTTCAGAAACAAGTTCATTATTATCAGTGTCAATGCATTTTACCATCCATTCATGAGAACCGCTTTCAAGCTCGATGTTCAGCTTGTTGTTATTCATCATAATGAGAGTGTTTCTGGTTTTTTTCACTTCTCCGTCAACAATTAAGGAACATTCTTCCATGTCAGGAACCTGGCTAAATCCAAAAATAAAATCCTGTGAAGTGCTGCTGCTTGCAGCGTCAGTACCAGGAGAATTTAATAAAATATTTATGTCTGCTGCGCTAACTACTGTTGCAAAAATTAATATGAGAAGTGTTAATGTTAATATGATATATAGCTGTTTTTTCATTCATACCCACCCTTTAATACTATTTGTGTTAATATTTTGAAGATTAAAGATATATAAATGTTTCTAATAAATGACATTGTCATCTTTGCGAATGAATGATGCTATGCGACACTCCGAGGG
Organism: Nanobdellota archaeon; assembly: GCA_018819305.1. GTDB lineage: Archaea > Nanobdellota > Nanobdellia > Woesearchaeales > SM23-78 > SM23-78. Next base: position 92 of record JAHJQO010000049.1, on the reverse strand, counting down.
AGCCAACCCTTACCACATCACCGTCGACAAGATTTGCATACCCTAATGCTTGATGTGGTGGGGGTGACGCATCCTTCATTAAGTAGACAATA
>JAHJQO010000048.1 GCA_018819305.1 Nanobdellota archaeon | reverse complement strand
TTTTAGACATAGAACCGAATAATGCACAGTTAGAGTTATTTAAAAAGAGTTTTTAAACGAAATGTTAGATTGAATCAGCGTTAAATAAACTAAGAACCCCAAAATCTAGTTGATGGCGCCATCAACTTTGCCAACTACTGTCTAATTCAATCCCTGCTACCACTTCTGCTTTAAGAAATCCAGGAATCAATAAATCACACCAAACAAAATATGCACGCCCTATCTGTCGAGAATTCTTATGTTTGAAGTTTATTTTTAAATCAGTTTTGTTTCTGTCTGTAAATTTTTCGTAATAGTCAATCTCTTTTTTTATGAACATAGTATTATAATACTCTCTTAGTCTATCTTGATGAATTTTGGGAAACTTCAAACTTCCTTCAGTTAATACTTGACGATAAAATATGAACAAGGATTGATTAGTAATTAGCTCTACTTCAGTATTATTAATATGTTTAATACCCGTACCCTCAACAAGATAAATTGGTTTAGGAGGGAACCATAGTTGAGCCGTCATCTTAGGCAAAATAATCTCTACTTCACCAAGATATATTGCTTCTGGCTCATACATATGAAGTACATCTTCTATATGCTTTCTGTCAAGCTTCATCAAAAAAGGTAATTTAAGATAATTTATATATTTAATGTACCCAAAAACATATTTCTTCATTTCAACAACCTTTATATATAACGCATATTTTCAGGATGTGTAATGACTGACGAAGAAAAGAAAACAACAAAGAAGAAAACAACTAGAAAAAAAACCGTGAAGAAAACGGAGCCTAAGGAAGCAAAAGAGAAAAAGCCTAAGAAGGCTCCAAAGAAAAAAGTTTCTAAGAAAAAAGAAGAAAAGGAAAAAATACAAGAAGAAAAAGAAGATACACCTAAAAAAGAAACAGAAACAAAAGTTTCTGAACCATCAAAAACAAAGTTTTTGAGTGCCAAAGGTAAACCTTTGAGCATTTCTTCAAAGAAGAAAGAAATAAAACCTGTTATTGATGTTGATGAAGCTGTCCAGCCTTCTATTAATATTGGACTTGTTGGTCATGTTGATCATGGCAAGACAACTCTTACAGAAAAATTAAGCGGCAAGTGGACTGACACTCATTCTGAAGAAATTAAAAGAGGAATTACCATCAGGCTTGGCTATGCAGACAGTGTTTTTAGAAAATGTCCTGAGTGCAAAGGTCCTGATGCTTTTACAGTTGAAAAAATCTGTAAACATCATAATGTTCCTACGAAATTCATTCGCAAAGTTAGTTTTGTTGACGCTCCTGGACACGAAAGTCTGATGGCAACAATGCTTAGCGGCTCTACCATCATGGACGGTGCTCTACTACTAATTGCAGCTAATGAACCCTGCCCTCAGCCTCAGACAAGAGAGCATTTGATGGCTTTGAAAATCGCAGGCATAAAAAACGTTATTGTTATACAAAACAAAATTGACCTTGTTTCAAAAGAAAGAGCCATGAGAAACTATGATGAGATTCAGGCATTCTTAAAAGGCACTGATTATGAAAAAGTGCCAATCATTCCTGTAAGTGCACAGCATGGTGTTAATATTGATGTTCTTATCCAGACAATTGAAGAAGTTATTCCAACTCCTAAACGAGACCCTAATGCAATTCCTTTAATGCTAATTGCACGAAGCTTTGATATTAACAAGCCAGGCATTTCTCCAATGAAAATGAAAGGTGGAGTTCTTGGTGGTGCTATTGTCAAAGGCAAGTTAAAAGTCGGTGACAGGATTGAGATAAGACCTGGTAGAATTGTTGAAGAACAGAACAAGATTGTTGCCAAACCAATATTCACAACCATTACTGGTGCTATGACTGGCGGCACTTCTGTGGATGAACTTGGCCCTGGAGGCAGTGTTGCCATCATGACTAGTCTTGATCCTGCTATTGTTCATTCTGACAGCTTAACCAGCAACTTAATTGGCTTGCCTGATCAATTACCTCAGATATGGTATGACTTGGCTCTTGAAGTTCATCTTCTTGAAAGAGTTGTTGGCAGTCAGGAAGATCTTGAAGTTGATCCTATAAAAATAAATGAAGCACTTCTCCTGAATGTAAACGGCGAAGTAAGTATTGGTTTTGTTAATGACCTCAGTAAGAACACTGTCAAGTGCAAATTAAAAATGCCTTTGTGCGCAGATGTTGGCGACAAAGTCACTCTTTCCAGGCGTATTGGAACCAGGTATCGATTGATTGGATATGCTTTGATTAAAGAATAAATATATGTATTTCCTTTAGTTTCTTCTAAAATTATCGGCTCTGTCCCGAAAGTCTTTGCCTTAAGGTCAAAACTCATTATGATAATATCATCTTGTTCGTTGCCAGGGGTTGCTCCCTACGGGAAGGCAGAACTATACGATTAAATCTGCTTGAGTTTGGAAGGCAAGACTATCGAACAAAGTGAGATTCGGGACAGAGCCAAAATTATCACAATATTTAAATAAAAAACAAGCTTTCTTACCACTCAGCAGGGGGGTAATTCAAATGAAAAAAATCAAATTAGGATTAATTATTTTACTTGGATTAATGATTATGTTAATAGGCAGTTTAAGTGTTTCTGCATATTGCTATGGAGGTTGTAACAACTATTACAAACCATACACAAATTACAACACATACAACAACTACAAACCTTATTACAATAATTACAACAACTATTATTACAACCAGCCAATCTATTATGGGCCATCATATGCAATGGGAGGATTTGTGCCGGCAATGTATTACTATAAATACTACCCAACCTACACTTACAATTACAACTATAATTACAATAACAACTATTACAAACAATACCCTCACCCATGGTGGGGCTGGGGCTGGTGGTGAAATCATAAACTTTTTAAATTGTTAATTTTTCTTCTCTTTAAACGTTGATAGATGAATCGGTCGATAGGCGCTCAGAGGCAAAGCATCTGGCGCCACAAAAGCAAATGCTTTTGACGGCTTGTTCATGCTGGAAACATGAGATTATTTCTTATGTATCCTAATCAATTAAAAGAAAATAGGAGTTGATATTATGGCACGTATGCATTCAAGAGACAAAGGAAAAAGCAGGAGCACTAAGCCAAGCAAAAAAGTTGCTCCAAGCTGGATAAAGTATAAAGCAAAGGAAGTTGAGCTGCTTGTTGTCAAGTATGCTAAAGAAGGCAAGAGTCCTTCACAAATAGGTATTTTCCTAAGAGATGCTTATGGTATTCCTGATGTCAAGCTGGTAACAAAGAGAAGTATCGGCCAGATTCTAAAAGAAAAGAAACTCTTAAAGGAAATTCCAGAAGACCTGATGGCTTTGATTAGAAAAGCTGTTCTTATCAGAAAGCACCTGACAGAGAATAAAAAAGACATGCCTGCAAAAAGAGGCTTGCAATTAACAGAATCCAAAATAATGAGACTTACAAAGTTTTACAAGAAAACTGGCAAATTACCAATGACCTGGAAGTATGATCCTGCAAGAATCAAGCTTCTTGTTGAGTAAGGATGAGCAAAGGTAATTTGAACGAATTTGAAGCAGCTCTTAAAAGGGCTGCTGATAATTTCAAAAAAAAAGATCTGGACCAGACTGTAAAACTTATCAGCAATTTGGATGCTGACGGTATTACTGCTGCCAGCATAATGATTGCAACATTAGAAAGATTAAATCTTTCTTATTCAATTACAATTCTGCACCAGTTAAAAGATGAAAATGCAAAAGAGCTTGCAGAAGAATATTATGAGAATTATATTTTCTGTGACCTAGGTTCAGGGCAGTTGAATGCGATAAATAATTATTTCAAAAACAAAAAAGTACTTATTCTCGACCACCACGAAGTGCAAGGTACTCCTGCAGAAAACATCTCTCATATTAATCCGCATGATTTTGGTTTTGACGGCTCGACAGAGATAAGTGCTGCTGGTGTCTGCTTTTTTTTCAGCAGAGCAGTTAACCAAAAAAACGCAGACTTGGCTCACCTTGCTGTCATTGGTGCTATTGGTGATGTTCAGGAAAAAAATGGTTTTAATGGATTAAACAAAATCATTATTGATACAGCTGTAGAACAAGGCAAGATAAGAATTGAAAAAGGATTAAAATTATTTGGCTTGCAGACAAGACTTCTCCATAAGTTGCTTGAGTATAGTTCTGACCTGCAAATTCCTGGAGTTACTGGCAGCGAATCTAGTGCAGTCCAGTTTTTGAAAAGCTTAGGTATTGCACCTATTGAGAATAAGAGATGGAAAACATATAATGATTTATCTGCGCAAGAAAAAAAGAAGCTGGCTGCTGCAATTGTTATGAAAAGACAAACTGCAGGCATAAAAAAACCAGATGATATTTTTACCAATGTCTATATTCTTGAAGGTGAAGAGCCAGGTCCTTTTAAGGATGCAAAAGAATTCTCTACTTTGCTTAACTCTTGCGGCAGAATGGATAATGCATGCCTTGGAATTGGTGCTTGTTTAGGTGATAAAAAACAAAGAAAAAAAGCAGTTCATAGCTTGCGTGCATACAAGAGAAAAATCATGGATTCAATGATTTGGTATAATGAACATTCTGCAAAAAAGAAATCTGACAGAATCATCAAAGGCAGTAATTATGTTATTATCAATGCCAAAGAAAATGTTATGGCTACAATGATTGGCACAATTGCAAGTATCATCTCAAAGAACAATGTAATGGATGATAATATTTTTATCATGAGCATGGCCCGCAACCCTGATGATACAACTAAAGTTTCTCTCAGAGTTACTGGCAGGCCTGATGATGTTGATTTAAAAGCCATGGTTTCTGAGCTTGTGCAAAGAGTGGGCGGTGAAGCAGGCGGTCATCAGCAGGCTGCAGGCGCTATTATTGATACTTCTGTTGAAGATAAGTTTATAGAAGAAGCAAAGAAATTGTTTGAGAATAAATTTTAGGTTCTCAACTTGATTAATTCATTATATATTAAATCTTTTTTTGCCGGAGAACATTCAGGTATCAGCAAATCTCCTCTTTTTACCTCATTTTCATCCCCCCTATGCATTTAACATATATCTCAATATTTCTTTAAAAACCATATCTGTTTCTCTTGCAATTCCAGAGTCTGGACTTGGATTCGGTTGTTTTAATCGCTCATCATCTTTGTATATTTTACTAACAACTTCCCTGGCTTTCTCAACAACTTGTTTTATTTCTTCATCAGATTTTACCATTGTATACACCCCGTTTTAGTTTAACAATATTATAAGGAATCTATAGTCCTATAAATAAGTTACGCAGATTTTTCCGTAAAATTTCCGGAATATTATGTTATATAAGAAGAATCATAGAAGAAGCAAAAAAATTGTTTGAAAACAAGAACTTCTAATCCAAATTTATTTCTTAACTACTCATAAGTAGTTAAAAAAACGAAACCTTTATAAAGGATAAACACCCTATACTTTCAATATAAGGGGGTTTATATGTTTAAAAAAATACTATTATTAATATGCGTATTCTTGCTTGGAATAGTAGTTACAAACATATACTCACACTATGCATCTGCAGAAGTAAATTTGCAGCTGCCTGAAAACAATGCTAACGGAGGCTATGAGTACAAAGAAACCACTGCCTTTGAAAGGGCAATATCTGTTTTCTCAAAACCAAGCAGTGAAAGACCCTCACCAATGGACAGAATAAGAGAAGACCAGATTCTTGTGGGACATGATAATGTCATAATCAATATTAAAGGAGCTGAATGGGCTTCTTTTACAGATACAAATTCTATGGACCCAGTAATAGATGCAGGAGCTCATGCAATAGAAATAATTCCTACGTCAGAAAACCAAGTGCAAGTAGGAGATATTGTTGCATATGAGTCAGAATATGCAGACGGAACCATCATACACAGAGTTGTGTACAAAGGTGAAGATGAACAAGGCACATACTTTGTGATGAAAGGCGACAACAACCCATCAGATGACCCTGGCAGAGTCAGGTTTCATCAATTAAGAAAAGTTGTTGTAGCGATAATTTATTAAAATCCAAAAATAATTCTTATCAAATAAACATGATAAAACCTGAAACACCCGAGGAAAAAGAAGCAGAAAAAATCAGAGATTATTTAATAGACTACATGAATGAAAAAACAATGCCATTTCATATTCCTAACATTGATACTGGAACAATAAAAGATATGCGTGAATATTTCAGCAAACATCCAAAACATGACAATACAAGAGATGAAGAATTCTTCTTAAGTCTTGAGCACACCCTGCACTTTCCTGTATTCTACATTGATGCATTAAGAGAATATTTTAGCAAAGACCAGAAACCCCAAAAATAAACAAAAACATCTGAATAGCAATTAACTTTTTATATACCCTTAATTCTCTTTAAGCTATGGACAAAGAAACCTTTGATGCTTATGTGAAAGCAGGCAATATAGCTGCTCAGGCAAGGGATTACGGTAAAAGCCTGATTAAAGTAGGTGCCAGTCTTCTTGAAGTAACAGAAGCTGTTGAAAAAAAGATTCTTGAACTTGGCGGTGACTTTGCTTTTCCACCGCAAATAAGTCTTAATGATATTGCTGCTCATTACTGTGCAGGACCTGAAGATGATACAAAATTCAAACAAGGTGATATTGCAAAGCTTGATGTTGGTGTTCATATCAATGGTTTTGTCGGCGATACAGCAGTAACTGTTGTTCTTAGTGATGATGAAGAACTAAAAAAACTAGAAGAGGCAAGCAGAGAAGCACTTAATGCTGCATTAAAAATCATAAAGCCCGGAGTTACACTGAGTGAAATCGGTGCTGCTATTCATGCTGAAATTACAAAGAGAGGCTTTGCGCCAATACGAAACTTATCTGGCCATGGACTTGCTCAGTTTGTCATCCATGATTCTCCGAGTGTTCCAAACTTTGATACTGGCAGCAATGAAGAACTTGTTGAAGACCAGGTTATTGCTATTGAACCATTTGCCAGCACAGGCGCAGGCATAATATATGAGAGCAGTAATCCAACAATATTCTCAATCAGCGGAAAAAAACCTGTTCGAAGCACAATGACAAGAGAAGTGCTTAAGGATCTGGAACAATTCAATGGACTGCCATTTGCACTCAGATGGATTGTAAAAACACATGGAGAAGGTAAAACTAAGTTTGCACTCAGAGAACTGAGAACCAAAGGCATACTCAAAGAATATGCTCCTCTGCCAGATAAAGCTCATGGTCTTGTAAGCCAGGCAGAACACACAGTTATTGTCAGGGATGAACCGGTGATTACTACAAAGATTGATTGAAATTATTTGTTTTTATCGGTTTCTCGACTAGGCTGAAACGCCCAAATTCTGCATTTTCACGGCTTCTAGAGCTTGTTTAAATCAAAAGATTTATAAGTGATAAAGCAATACTTAAGATATGTTTTTCTGAGCGAAAAACAACTTTTTATAGTCGAGAAAATTCAATAAGAAATAATCCTAAAGTAATGTAAAAAAGGTGAAAAGTTTAATGACAGAAAGTTATGACTCAAGTAAAATTACTGTTCTTGGAGGCTTAGAAGGAGTTAGAAAAAGACCCAGCATGTATATTGGAAGTACGGGCCCAAGAGGACTCCATCATCTGGTTTATGAAGTTGTTGACAATTCTATTGATGAAGCAATGGCTGGCCATTGCACAGATATAATCATAACTCTTCACAAGGATAATTATGTTACTGTTGAAGATAATGGAAGAGGCATTCCAACAGATATTCACCCAAAATTTAATGTAAGCAGTGTTGAACTTGTCATGACCAAGCTTCATGCAGGAGGAAAGTTTGATAAAAAAGCTTACAAAGTTTCCGGAGGACTGCATGGAATAGGTATTAGTGTTGTCAATGCTTTGTCAAAAAAACTGGAAGTTTGGGTTTTTAGAGATGGCTCTATCCATCATCAAAAATATGAGCAGGGAAATAATTTAGACAAGCTGACTGTAATTGGAAAATGCAATGAAAAAACAGGAACAAAGATAAAATTCCTTGCAGACAAAGAAATATTCACAGATGGAATTGAGTATTCCAGCGATATCCTGGAAAATAGATTCAGAGAGCTCGCATTTCTTAACAAAGGTTTAAAACTCAAGCTTATAGATGAAAGAAATGAAACTGAAAAAGAATTTTTTTACGAAGGAGGACTTAAAGATTTTATAAAACATCTTAACAAGAACAAGACTCCTATTCATGATGTTATTTATTTAAAGACCACAAAGCAGGATGTTGAGCTTGAAGTTGCAATGCAGTACACCAATGCATACAATGAAAGTGTGTTTTCTTTTGTTAACAACATCAACACTGTCGAAGGAGGAACACACCTTAGTGGTTTTAAAACAGCTCTTACAAGAGGGCTTAATAATTACACTGAAAAAAAACACGGGAGTGATAAATTCAAATTAACAAGCGATGACGCGCGTGAAGGGCTTACTGCTATTATCTCAATCAAGCTGGCTAATCCTCAGTTTGAAGGACAGACCAAGACAAAGCTTGGAAACCAAAATGTAAAAGGAATTGTTGACTCTATGGTCAGCACTGGCCTGACTAATTATCTGAATGAAAATCCTAAAGTTGCAAAAGGTATTATTGAAAAAGCAATTAATGCTGCAAAAGCAAGAGAAGCTGCAAGAAGAGCAAGAGATCTGACAAGAAGAAAAACTGCATTGAGCAGCACATCACTTCCAGGAAAACTTGCTGACTGCTCTGAAAAAGACCCTGCAAAGTGCGAGATATATCTTGTAGAAGGAGACTCTGCAGGTGGATGTTTTTCAGGAGAAACAAAAATCGCATTAGTAGATGGAAGAAATCTTAGTTTTAAAAATTTAATAAAAGAAGATAAAAAAGGAAAGAAGAATTATTGTTATACAATTAATAAGAAAGGGAACATAGAGATTGGATTAATAAAGAATCCTAGAAAAACAAAAGAGAACGTAGAAGTAATAAAAATAATTCTAGATAATGACGAGGAAATAATATGCACCCCTGACCATAAGTTCATGTTAAAACAAGGCCAATATCTAAATGCAGAAAAATTACAAACAAGCATGAGTCTTATGCCATTTAATAGAAAATTATCTAAAAAACAAGGACGAATAAACATTGAAGGCTATGAAATGATTTATGATCCAAAAAAGTTACAATGGATATTCACACACAAACTTGCAGACACACATAATTTGGTTAATAAAAGATATCCTAAATTCACAGGCAACTGTATACATCACACAGATTTTAATAAATTAAATAATAACCCTGATAATTTAGTAAGAATGGATAAAGATGATCATATACAACTACATGCCGCAATGGCAGGAAAAAATCTTCATAGACCTGAAGTAAAACAAAAATGTAGAGAAACTCGTCAAAGCAAAGAATTCAGAGAGAAAATGAGTCGGATTATGTCCACGCCCAAAATGAAGAAAATGCTTTCTGAAAGGGCAAAAAAACAATGGAAATCAGAAGAATATAAAGAATACATGATAAATCAATTTCTTGAATTCTACAATAATAACAAAAAATATAGAACCGAAACTATTAAGAGATTAAACAAAGTACAAAGGGAACATTGGTCAAAAGAAGAAAACAGAAAAAATCAAGCTGAAATAACAAGAAAATATTTTGAAGAGCATCCAGAAGCTAAAGAAAAACTAAGACAAATTGCAAAAGAGCAATGGGATGATGAAAAACTAAAAAAATGGCGGTCTGACAAGACAAAAGAGCAGTGGACAAATGATTTCAGAAAGAAAAGAAAAGAAGCATATAATAAAACATATTTTAAACACTCAATCCAATTTATGAAAAAAATAATTGATGAATATAAAGATTTAGAAAAATATGATGAAAAAAGAGTAAAAGCGAACAATAAAAACCTCCTTAAAAAAGAGACATTTCTCAAAAGATTCTTTAATAATGATGAAAACGCAATGCAAGAAGCAGTTGCGGGTTATAATCATAAAATAAAAAAAATAATCAAATTAAACAAAAAAATTGATGTATATGATTTAGAAGTTGAAAATACCCATAATTTTGCACTAGCAGCTGGAATTTTTGTACATAACTCAGCAAAGCAGGCAAGAAGCAAAGAATTCCAGGCAATTCTTCCTCTTAGAGGAAAAATACTCAATGTTGAAAAAGCAAGAATCAACAAGATAATGAATTCAAATGAAATAGTCACAATAATCACTGCATTAGGAACTAGTATTGGAGAAGAATTCAACATTGCAAAACTCAGATACCACAAGATTGTAATTATGACAGACGCTGATACTGATGGAAATCACATTGCAACCTTATTATTAACTTTCTTTTTTAGATATATGAAAGAACTGATAGAACAAGGTTATATCTACATTGCACAACCACCACTTTACTTGGTTAAAAAAGGAAAAGAAAAACATTATGCTCAGACAGAGGCAGAAAAAGCCGAGCTTTTAAAAAAACTAGGCCAAGGAGCTAGTGTGCAGAGATACAAAGGTCTAGGAGAGATGAATCCAGACCAACTGTGGGATACTACTATGGATCCTGATGTCAGGACCATGAAAAAAATCACAATTGAAGATGCTGTAGCTGCTGATGAAATGTTCTCAGTATTAATGGGTGATGAAGTAGAGCCAAGAAGAAAATTTATAGAGACACATGCCAAAGAAGCAGGCAATATTGACGTATAAAAATTATTCTGGTCTTGCAATTATTATACCGTAAAAACTTCTTATTCTACTGATATATCCTTGTAAATCTTCATCAACCATTCTGCCCTTATCAGACGAATGATGTCTCAAAAAAACAGAGTTGTCGCTAATTTTGAGAATGCCAACATGGCCGACATCCAGGCCAGCCTGATTTTTTGCAAAAAAGACAATATCTCCTGTTTTTAATTCTGCTTTCATGTCAGGAATCTTTTCTTTTGGAATATAATTAAGAATTACTTTTTTTGCAGGGATGCCTTTTGCTTCAAGAATGTTTAAAGTTCTTGTATTAAAGTCATAATCAAATCTTGTAGTGATATCTGATGCAAATTCAGAGTTTTGTTTAATCCAATCAACACTAAAATGGTTCCGAGTATACCAAGAAACAGTTTTTCCATCATCAACATACCTGATTTTTCTTAACACATTTAAAAAATCATTGAAATCATTTGCATTAGCCATAGCGAGAAAGTATTCTACTGAAGTAAAGCAGTCCATTCCAGTTAAATCAACAGTTAAACTCTCTTTTTTATCAGGACCGCCTCCTAATGTGTTTGGCTTGTAAGGAATATCAGCAAAAGAGTCAGATATGAATAAGAGTCTTTCACCCAAATCAGGATAATGTTTGGATTTTTTTATTAAATCAGTAAGGGTTTCTTTATTCCATTTACCTAAATTTTCAACAAGAGAAATATTCTCATTCCTAACATACTCAACTAATACTGTATTTTCAGCCACTGTAAAACAAGGCGCAGCTGGTGTAAAGAAGGCCAGCATTCCAACCAAACCAATCTTTCCAATCATTTTTGTGAGTACAAAAGCAGGTATAAATATAAATATTGTCCTTATTCGGTTCTAAAGAAGATTCTGGTTAGATATTGACGTATAAAAAGGCGTAAGCTTTTTAAACCCTCCATATTTCCAGAGGAGACAGATGGCAAAACAAACTGTAAAAGCAAAAGTAAGAAAAAAGAAATGGTTCCATGTAGTGGCGCCTAAGTTCTTTAGAGAGCAGGTTATTGGAGATATTCATTTATATGATTCAGAACAAATGCTTAACAGAAAGTTAACTGTTAACATGATGAACCTGACTGGCAATCCAAGAAACCAGAATGTTAATGTTATGCTTATAATCAAGGAAATAAAAGAAGGTAAAGGCATGACTGAAATTCTTGGCTATGAAATGATGCCTAGCAGTGTAAAAAGAATTGTCAGAAGAGGAAGAACCAAAGTTAGTGATTCTGTTATTATTGCCACAAGAGACAATAAAAAAGTAATAATCAAACCATTATTAATAACAAGCAGGCATGCAAATAAGTCAGCTGCAAATAGCATCAGAGTTCTTGCAAGAAACACTCTTGTTACATATGTAAGCAAATTAACTTATGAGAAGCTTGTAGAAGAAATCATAACATTCAAACTGCAGAAATTCCTTGGAAATACAACTGCAAAAATTGCTCCTATGAGAAATGCTGAGATAAGAGCATTTAAACTGGTTGAAAAGGAAGGTGTGGGAGTAATAAAAGTTGCAAAGATGAGAAAACCAGTAAAAATTAAAGAAGAAGAAAAGCGAGCAGTACCTGAGAAAAAAGAAGAGACAACTGAAGAGAAAAAAATAGAAACTAAAGCAGCACCAAAGGAGAAAGAAGTTGCAACAGAAATCAAGCCAAAACCAGAAGCTAAAAAAGAAGTTGAAAAAAAGGTAGAGACTCCTGCAGAAGTAAAAAAAGAAGCAAAAGCAGCTCCTGAAGAAGCTAAAAAATAAATTTTTATAAACAAATCCTTATTCTTTAATATTAACTAAGATTAAAATGACTAATTATAATTTAGAACTGGACAAAGCAGCAGCAAAGATTAAGCAGGAGAATGCAAACACTGTTCTAATTCAGCTGCCTGACGGTTTAAAACCAAAAGCAAAAGAAATCCAGGAAGAATTAAAGAAAAAAACAAATGCAACAATATATATCTGGGCAGGCACTTGTTTTGGTGCATGCGATGTTCCTAATGTAAAAGATGTTGATTTATTAATTCAATTTGGGCATAGTGAGTGGAGATGATTAAAGCAATAATATTTGATATTGGCGGCGTAGTATACACTGGCAATATGGATGATTTTCTAAATCAATGTGACTCTTTACTTGAAGTACCTAACGGCTCATTTAAAAGCTTATTTAACAAATATAAGGACGCCTTAATCCTAGGAGATAAATCTCTTTTTGATTTATACTTCGAAATTTCAAAAGAAGTATCTGAAAACAAATACAAAGAAAAATTACAGCAAGCATGGCTTAGCACGATGGTGATAAACAAAGAATTATTTGAATTAATAAATAAGCTAAAATCAAAATTAAGAATAGGCTGCCTATCTAACTCCACTGATTTTGATATATTTATGGATAAAATCCTGGGAACAGACAAAATATTTGATCCTTACATCAATTCATGCAAAATCAGAATGAAAAAGCCTGATAAAAAAATATTTGAATTTACACTCAAAGAACTAAATATTGAAGCAAACGAATGCGTATTTATCGACGATAAAAAACAATTTTTAGAGTCTGCCAGAAAAATGGGTTTTAAAGTCATTCATTATGATGGAAACAAGCAATTAAAAGAAAAACTCAAAGTCATTGGAATTGAATAAAAAAAATAAAATCATATTTTTCTTAATTTTCATCAAAAATGCAAAACCCATAACTTTTTATATGAATTCTCAAATCACAGTTTGACATGGCTTATGAATTAATCATTAGTGAGAAGCCAAACGCAGCTAAACGAATTGCAGAAGCACTTGCAGATAAAAAGCCTGTAAAAAAGAGTGTTAATAAAGTTCCGTATTATGAATTAACGCATAATAAGAAACCTATCGTCGTGACCTGCGCGGTTGGTCATCTCTATACTGTTGCTGAAAAAAAGAAATCTTTTACATATCCCAGCTTTGATTTACACTGGGTTCCTAGTGCGGATGTTGCAAAAAGCGCTGCTTTTTCTAAAAAATATCTTAATGTCATAAAAAAGCTTGCAAAAAAAGCAAATGAATTCACTGTTGCTTGTGATTATGACACAGAAGGAGAAGTTATTGGTCTTAACTGCATCAGACTTGCGTGCAATCAAAAAGATGCAAAACGTATGAAATTCTCCACTTTAACTAAGGAAGATATAATTGAAGCTTATGATAATGCTGCAAAGCATTTGGACCAAGGACTTGGCAATGCTGGCGAAGCCAGGCACTTTCTTGACTGGATGTATGGCATTAATATCTCCCGCGCCCTGACATTGGCTGTCAAGAGTACAGGCGCATTTAGAATCCTTAGCAGCGGCAGAGTGCAGGGGCCTGCATTAAAGATTCTTTATGATAAAGAAAAAGAAATTCAGGCATTCAAATCAGATCCTTACTGGCAAATCTATCTTCAGATTAAAAAAGAAAACGTTATGATTGAGGCGTTTCATGAAGGGGGTAAATTTTTTAAGCATGATGAAGCCAGGACAAAGTTTGAAAATTCTCTTTGGAAACCAGGAAAAGTCAAGAGCGTTGAAAAAAACGAGACTAAAAAACTTCCACCATTCCCATTTGACCTTGGTTCTTTGCAAATCGAAGCATACAAACTATTCGGAATCAATCCAAAAGAAACATTAAGTCTTGCCCAAAACCTTTATACAATGGGAGTTATTTCTTATCCCAGAACAAGTTCTCAAAAACTGCCTGAAAAAATTAATTACAAAAAGATTCTTAATGCGCTTGCAAAAAGTAATGCAGAATACAAACTTAAAGTAGACACTGTTCTTGGATTTAAAATTTTAAAACCAAATGAAGGCAAGAAAAGTGATCCTGCCCACCCAGCCATTTATCCTACAGGTTTGAAAGCAAAAGAACTGAGTGAAAGAGAAGCTAAGATTTATGACCTCATTGTCAAAAGATTTTTTGCTACTTTTGGAGAATCTGCAGTCAGAGAAACTATAAACTTGAAAATAGACATCAAGAGCGAAATTTTTGTTGCGCAGGGAAGAAGAACAAAAGAAAAGAACTGGTTTGAACTTTATGAGCCTTATGTAAGGCTTGCAGAAGTTGAATGGCCTGTTTTTATCGCCGGCGAAGATGCTAATATTAAAAAGCTTGAATTGCTGGAGAAAGAAACCCAGCCGCCAAAGAGATACACTCCTGCCAGCATTATTAATGAGCTGGAAAAAAGAGGCCTTGGAACCAAGGCTACAAGAGCAGAGATTGTTGACTCTCTTTACAAAAGAAAATATGTTATTGAACAATCACTTAAAGTCACAGACATGGGCATGAAGATTATTGAAACTTTGCAAAAACATTGTCCAGATATTATTGATGAGAATCTTACCCAGCACTTTGAAGAAGAAATGCAGAAAATAAGAGAAAAAAAGATGAAAAAAGACGAAGTGCTTGATGAAGCAGAAAAACTGCTCACAAAGACTTTGAAAGCTTTCAAAAAACAGGAAAAAGAAATTGGTGAAGCGCTTAAAGAAGCACATCACGAAACCTTAAACCAGGAAAGTTATGTGTGCAAATGCACGTCTTGCGATGGAAACCTAAGAGTTAAATTTACAAAAAAAGGCAAGTCAAGAATAAGATTTATTGCCTGTGATAATTATCCTGAATGTAAAACAACTTTTGCAATTCCTCAAAACGGCGGTATCAAAGGAACTGAAAACAGATGTGAGCATTGCGGGCAGCCAATTGTAATGATTATTATGAAAAGAAGAAAACCACAGATGGTTTGTCTTAACAAAGAGTGTCCGGGTAAAAAAGTTGATGCCTCCACCCATGATATTGAAATGGAAACCAATGAAAAAGGCGTTGAGGTTCTAAAAAAGAAATGCCCTAAGTGCGAGAAGGATCTTGTTATAAGAACTTCTGTTTATGGAAAATTCATTGGATGTACTAGCTATCCCAAGTGCAGGCACACAGAAAAGCTCGAGCAGAATAACAAATAAAACTAATTCTAATATAGCGTTATCAAGACTGTTAGAAATTGAATGAAAAAATAAAAAAAAATAAATAAAATAGTTAAGAAAACTTACTTATTTTCTCTTTTTTGCTTTCTTTTTTACTGTTTTCTTTTTAGCTACTTTTTTCTTTTTCTTTGCCATTAGTTTTCACCTACTTTATTTTTTAACTGATTAAGCTCAGTTCATGAACTTTTAATTAATTTTTTGTTTTACTAGTATTTAAAGTTTATTGTTTTTTCCTTTGAAAACTATTGAAAAAAAATAATTTTGAAAAGTAATTAAGGAATAACTTAATTAGTGATGTTAATGCTGAAAAGTTTTAAGAGAAAAAATATTAACATTTTAAATCACTTCAAGTAATGTCTCAACTATTAAATTATGAGTTTATGTTTCTAAATTAGCACTGGACATGTGTGCGTGAGGTATTTAAACACAAAATCATTTACATAGTTTCGACCTAGAAATAACTCGGTGATTTAAAATGAATTTAACTAACAATAAAATAGAATTTGATAAAGATTTAGCTAAATTAGTGAGTTACTTAACATTCGACGGTCACTTAGCAAAAGATTTAAGCTGTTTTTACTTAAGCTCAAAAAATAAAGAAATGCTGTCTGACTTTGCGGATTTAGTATATAATAAGTTTAAAATTAATGGACGATTAAAAAGAGGTACAGGATATGGGGAAAGTTACAAATATAGAGTATTCAAAAAAAATGTCTGTAAGTTGCTAGAAGAAATAGGAGTTCCAAAAGGGAGTAAAGTAATTAAGATTTTTCTAATTCCAATGTGGATTCTGGAAAATAAAGAATGTTGCAGAGAATATTTGAAAACTGCCTTTGACTGCGAAGGAAGCATATGGTTTGAAGATAAACCAAAAATTCGATTCGGAATTTGCAAAGCAGAACAATTAATCTCTAATGGAAAAATATTCTTAGAACAAATGAAATTAATGTTATCAAGGTTTAATATAGATTCTACCAAAACTTGGCTAATAAAAGGAAATTTAAGAAAAGATGGTAATTTAACTAAAGGTTTATACTTTAAGATTAAACAAAGCAGTATAAAACAATTCGCATTAGAGATTGGTTTCAACGATAGATTTAAAAATCAAAGATTATCCTCCATCTAGAAAGCTATCCATAGAATGGGATTGTATAAGTCAATACTTATATAACATTATGCTATGGGGTAGTTTGGCTATCCTCTCTGGTTTGGGCCTTAGGAAACTAAGCAAGAAGCCAGATGACCCCGGAAGATCTTTACGAAAGTTGGATCTGGGGATTTCGAATCCGGGTAGCCCCACTTTATTATTGCAGGTCTAAGATCTGCAATAATTTTTTCTTTTTTCTAGAATTACTAAATCCAAAGAATTTGAGATATTTATTTAACTCAGGTTTTCTTACCCTAACTAAATATAGATCCTGACGATCTATTCTTTTTCTTAAACTTATTTTTGAACTGATTCCAAAAGCAGCTAAAATGTCTTCCATATTATCGATAAGCTCCTTAGATATGCTTGTAAAACCAACAGAACTGGAATCTACATGACCATCTGTATCCATCAGCCCCCTAACAACTTAGAGAAGGAGGTAATCTCCTTCTTAAGGTGAACTGTTCTTCCTTTTGTCGACTTCCAAGATAAGTACTCCCTAATGAATTCAACTAGCTTTTTTGAGGTAACCCTAATCACAAATACAGAAGGTTTCCCCTTGTATTTTACTATGAAAACCCTTGGATTTAAATTAAATTTCTTTAATATCCTCATCAAATATAGCTTATACTGCGTATCATCTCTATATGATAAAAAGAATCTGATGTGGTATTTATAAGATCTGCCATTCTTGTCTAAATAGTAATTTCCATCTCCTGCAAAAGCTCCTATTAATTCTCCAATTACAAAATCATCTTTAGGAATTCTTATATTTTTTTCTCTTTTTCTAGATTCGCCCTTGCTTAGTTGATATTGAAGAGTGCTTAATGGTATTCTAGTTAATGTGCATATCTCGCGAAGACTTTTTCCCTGACTCTTAAGGTTTCGGATGTTATGAATTTGTTTAATGATTAGTCTTTTCATTTCACAAAAATTAATGAAAAGACTAACTTTAAATAATTTTTGACCCCGGTTCGAAAAGATTTTTGCAAAAAATCTTGTAATGCTCAAAAAGCGAAGCTTTTTGGCACAACGAAATCCAAAAGATTTCGCTTGAAAGCAGGCGACTCCTAGTCTTCGACCGGAGTCCCCTTTCAGGAAAGCAGAAATCACGAAAGTCCGGGTAGCCCCATTTTTTTCTTATTTTTATTATCATTCTTCTCTTTCTATTCTACCACAAAAAAACCATTATCTTTATAAATGATAGATTAATTCACCCTCTAATAAGACAAATTATGCTATTAGAAGAAAATATACTACAATATACACATAATAAAGGATTAAAATGGTAAAACGTGCAACATACGGCTCTGTGAGAAGACTTGGCTCACGTTATGGTAGAACTGTGAGGTTCAAGCTGGGAAAGATTGAAGCAGAGCAACGGAAAAAACACAAGTGCCCTTACTGCAATTATGAAAAGGTAAGGCGCCAGTCTGCAGGCATATGGCATTGCAGCAAATGCAAGTCTACTTTTACTAACAAAGCTTACACAGTGGGAAAAGTTAGTCCTGTTAAGCAGGTTGCTGAAGAAGAATCCCCTGTTAAAGCCAAAGAATCAAGCAGCAAAGCTGCTGATTCAAAAAATCAAAAAAATTTTTTGAAAACAAAAAAACAAGAAGCTAAATTATAAAGTTATAAAATTATAAAAGGTGTTAACCATGAGCGATTATAAATGCTTTTTTTGCAACAAAGTTATTTCACCTGAGAACATAAAAAGAAGAGTGAGATGTATCTACTGCGGTTCAAAGATTATTTTCAAAGCCAGAAGCATGGCTACAAAAGTTAAGGCAAGATGAATCTCAGCGCAGAAATAATTGTCAAGGAAAACATTGACGACATTGAAAGATTGTTTGCTGCTGAGGAGAAAGAATTCAAAAACCAGCGTGCTGGTTATAAAATAAAAAAAACCAAGGACAAGCTTGTTTTTCAGATAAGTGCAAAGGACAGTGCTGCTTTAAGAGCTGTTCTGAACTCAATATCTAAACTTATAAGCGTGTACGAAAAAACCAAAGGTGTTGTTGAAAAATGAATGCTGAAACACAGAACAAAATCAACCAATTATCTCTTATGGAGCAGAACCTGCAGAATTTTGCAATGCAAAAACAGCATTTTCAGGCGCAGTTAATGGAATTTGAATCTGCTGAAAACGAATTAAAAGATTCTAAAGAGGCTTTTAAGATTATAGGAAACATAATGGTAAGCAGAGACAAAGCAGAGCTGCAAAAAGAAGTTGCTGAAAAAAAAGAACTGATTCAGAAACGAATTGAATCTTTTGAAAAACAAGAAGGCAAAATCAAGGAAAAAGCAGAAGCATTGCAAAAAGAAGTTCTTGATGAAATGAAGAAGAGTGAGAAAGCGTGATTAAAAATGGTAGCAGTAGAAGATGTAATAGAGCTGGTAAGCGAGATAATAGAAGATCAGACTCTTCCAAAGAACATCAAGGCAAAACTCAGTCAGATTGTTGCTGAACTCAAAGAAACAGAAGACAAAGATGTACACTTAAAAGCAGACCAGTGCATCAATGAACTCGAGGATATCTCAAGTGATGTTAATCTCCAGCCTTTTGTAAGAACTCAAATTTGGAGTATCGTAAGTATGCTGGAATCCTTAGATTGATTATTTCTACTATCTGTTATTTCTTCTTTTTGGGTTTTTGAGATTTAAACGCTTTTTTTCTAATAACAACCTGTCGCCTGTTAAAGATAGAATTCGGAATAATAACTTCCTCATTGTACTTGGTTATAATTCTTGTCTCAAGAAAATCAATAGAACTGATTTTTCCTCTGACTTCTTTTATCTGAATCTCATCACCAGCATTAAAGAGCTTTTTATTGCGTATTCTAATGCCTGCAATAAAGTTTGGAAAAAAATCCTTGACAGCCAGAATAAAGGATACTACAATAATGACGATAATTGCTGCAGATATCATATGAAGAATTGCTGTTGTCAAACCAAGGCTGTTAAGAGCCATCACAATGGCTATAAAATAAATAAAATACATCACAAATCCGCTAATAGTTTTTTCAAGCGAAAACTTCAGACCTATTGTAGTTCTAAATTGCTTGTCAAGCTGTATTTCATTAAGAAGCCTGCGCAAAAGATTGCCAATCAGTTTTCCAATTATAAGCCCGATTAAGAGTATAAGAACAGCTATCACAATCTTGGTTACTACAGGCGTAACTTTACCTGTAACTCCAGTAATTGCCTGTATTGAATCATTAACAGCGTCTGCCATACTAGAACTAGTTATATTTAGAGGTTTATAAAGGTTTTTCTATTCATTTATATTCAAAACTCATTCCAAACTCTTCAAATAATCTTTTTTATACTCAAAACCATGCTTTTTTGCAAGCTTTGAAATTGCTTTGTCAAGTCTGCTGCCATATTGTGATGCTATTTTTTTTCTCCATGCAAATTCTTTAGGCAAGCCAAGGTCTTGTGCAGATTCTCTTAAGATTATCTTTGCATTTTCATTACTAATCTTGAATTTATCAGGGATTCTCATTGCAAGAGTAATTAGCTCTTTATCTAAGAAAGGAGTTGAAAAAATTATTTTTTCACTTGTTGCAATTGCAGCATCTCTTAAAAAATCTCTCTCATACATTAGTTTCAGACCTTTCCAGCATTCTTGCTGCTTGTTTTCAGCAAGCTTGTGCCTTTCATAACCTGCAAATATTTCTTCTGAACCAAGACCTGAAAAAAGATATCTGACATTATCTTGTTTTGCCGTTTCAATGCAGGCAATTTCAACACTTCCAACACCAACATTAACAACATTGTTGAGTTCTTTTCCCAGAACACTCACTGTTTTTTTGAAAAGCTCATGAGCTTCATCAAGATTTAACACTTTGACTTTGAGTTTAACTCCTATTTGTTCTGCTGCTTTTTTTGCAAAAACAATATCTTCAGGTTCTTTGCTCTCACCTTCTTGAAAGCCAACTGTATAGCAGATAAAATCTTTGCCTGCTTTTTTTGCAATCAGAGCAATTAGAGAGCTGTCCACTCCGCCAGAAAATAAGATTCCAAATTTTTTATCTGGAAGACGCTCTTCAACTGCTTTCACCATTGCTTGTCTAAGCAACTCTTTTGCTTCTGAATGATCTGTTAAGTCTTCTTTTATAGATTTCTGAATATCTGAAATTAAATCTTCCCATTTCTGCCTGCTAATGATTTTATTTTCATTCATATAAAACTCTGATTTCATGCTAAAAACAAGGGAATAATCATGATTTATTAAGATTGTGGACAGAAACTTTAAAAACAGACAATAAAACCCAATAATTATTCAATATGTATTAATAATAACCCAAAAAGGTGATATAATGGCAGAAAAAAAGAAAAAAGAAGAAATAAAACCAGATGTTAATGCTAGCAAAGACGAGCAAGTAGGATTTCACAAAGGCTCACTAAGCACATTGGCAAAAGAAAGGCAAGAATTGGCAAGGATTCTACAAATTGTTGAACAATTAATGCAGCTCCACATTGGTGCATTAAAAGAGCTCGGTATTGACCTTGAAAAAGAAGCACATACAGCAATGCAGGATGCACCGCCTAAAAAGCCAGCCAAGCCAATTGATGAAATGCTTTAGAATTAGTGAAATTTTTGTTTTAAAATATTTCAAATTTTTTAAATTATTTATTTAAAGTTTTTATTCTTCTGTTTTTTGTAACAAGATTATAGGCAATAGATTTTTTTATCTGCGCACAGCCTAAGAAATCATTGTTGTATTTGACAAGAAAAAAACCTTGTTCTTGAAAATCATCTAAATCCAGGTCTTGGCCTTGAACCCAAGGCTCAATCTCTTCATCATTGATTTCAAGAATGTTTTTGCTTGATTTTGGTCCTATCAATTGGCTGCCTTCAATACTCAATCTTATTCCTTCAGGAGTTTTTCTGCCAATATATAATCCTGCTTTGTCAATCCTGAGTTTTTTCTCTTCTTGCAGAGGAATCTTTTCAACATCTCTTGACAAAAGATAATATTTTTGCTTTGAACTAAACAAAAGAACACCATCAATCATTCCTTTGAATCCATAAGTCTCATTCAGGCTCTCAATAACTTCTTTTTTTTCACGAGTATTAAAAACTTTGAGTTGTTGCATATTCAAATCCCTTTAAACTCCCCAAACAACATTTTCTTTTCGCATGATTTCAGCAATCTCTTTCATTACTATAAGCTCATGTTCTGTGAGGTATTTTTTGAGTTTTTTGAGTTTTTTAAAATCCTGCTCAGGAATTGCACTGTAAAGAATATCATGCTCATTTATCTGCCTGCCGCACATCACTCCAGGAAGACTTACTGCAACTTCTTTTCCTTCTTCGACTCTACTAAGATTTTCTTTTTCCAGTTGAATTGATTTGACTTCTGTTAATCTTATTCCTGTTTTCATAATAGGAGTTCCGCTTTTTAGCACGCCAGCAAGAACATGGATGCCTACAACAGCAGGGTTGCTCTGCCTGAAAATGCAGTTTTGTAGAATCTCAAATTTGCATGGCCTGACCAGTTCTTCTATTTGCTCTGCTTCAAGAGATTTTTTCTTTTCTTCAACCCAAATCAGGTAATCATCAAGAAGCTTATATATAATATCACCTGTAATTATCTTGACATGCTTGGAAACCTCAACATTCTTGCCAAGCTCAACATTAAATCCAATAATAACACTCATAAAAGGATCTTGTTCATAATTACTTTCAGCATCAGCCATGTCTTTTTTTGTAATAGCTCCAAGAGTGGCTTTTCTTATCATAATGCCTTTTTCACCAAACAAATGAATTACAGCTTCAAGGCTGCCCAAACTGTCTGTCTTAATTATTATTCCTTCATCACCTGTGTCAAGCAAAACTTCCTTCACTTCCCGCTGGGCTTTTTCTTTAGCCTCATCAATGCTTTTATCGTCATGAGCACAGCTTAGCAAAGGCATTCCTGCAACTGCATCCTCAAGATGAGGAGCACTTATTCTTACGCCTGTGGCTGCAACTGCTTTTTTTATATGAACAAACTTTGACTTTTTGTCCATCATCTCATGCAGAGGTGCTGGCTGAAACAACGCCCTGACTTTTGTCACAATAGGCTCATGAACTCCACCAATAACAATTGTATCATTAACATTCAAAGTTCCGTCATACATAATTACATCAATTGCCTTGCCCATTCCTTCCTGCTCTTTGACTTCAAGAATTGTTCCTTTAGCAAAGCCATCCACATCAATCTTCAGGTTTTGCTCCATATATCTCTGAGCCATGCCTGTTAGCACCATTAATAATTCTGCTAATCCAAGTTTTAGTTTTGCACTGCAGGGAACAATAGCAATCTGTTTTGTATAATCATCAACTCTATCAAATCTTTCTGCATTTATCTGGAACCTGTCAAAAAGCTGCCCGAGAATTTTGTAAAGCCTGTTGTCAATTTCCTGATTAGTACTTTCATGCTGTGCATTCAGGTCTTTAAGCAAAGCACATTCTTTGTTAAGATAACCAGGTACAAGGTCAAGCTTGTTAGCAGCAATAATAAAAGGAGTCTTGCTTTTTCTCAATATATCTATTGCTTCAATTGTCTGAGGCTTAAAGCCTTCATTAATATCAACAACAAGAATTGCAATGTCTGCAAGTGCACCGCCACGCTTTCTAAGGCTTGTAAAAGCTGCGTGCCCTGGTGTGTCAATAAACAGCAGGCCTGGAATTGAAAATTTCATTTTTAACTGGTTAAGAAGACTGCCGCATTTCTTTTGAATGACTTCAAGAGGAATAATACTTGCACCAATAGCCTGAGTAATTGCACCTGCTTCTTTAGCCACAATATTCGACTCTCTAATAGAATCTAATATAGAACTTTTTCCATGATCAACATGCCCAAGTATAGATACAATCGGGCTTCTAGTGCTTTTTTCTTTAGTCATATTAATGTGTGTATACACTGCGTTTTAAAAAGTTTTATATATCTTGATTATCAAAATATAGTATTAAATGAAGACCAGAACTCTGATTTTGCCTGTTTGTATATTGCTCTGTTTAGCTTTATCACTATTATTACTCACATCATGCCAGGAGCAGGAAGAGCCTCCTGTTATATATACACATGTCTGCGGAGATGGTGTGTGCAGTTCTGAAGAAATAAATATTTGCGATATTGACTGCAGCACAAACAGGGAGCCAGAGCCAAGAATCAGGCCAAGTGAGCAAATAATACAAGAACAACAAAACAGGCAGATAAATTATTCTGCAGAAAACCTTGGGCAGGAAAACATTGTTATTCAAAATGATGAAAAGATTTTTGTTGAGTCTTTTGAATCATATATTCCAGAAAAAGGATTTCGAGTTGCAAACAGCTACAATCTTTTGAACCTGGGAGAAGACATCAGCGATGTGATGGGCGTCCTGCACAAGTATCTGCTCAGAGAAGTGCTGCGCAGCGGAAGACTAAGCAGCAACACAGAAGCTTTTGGCCCAAGAGCAGCCATGTATGAGCAGTTCTTAAGATTAAGGCAGGGCAAAGTTGTTTTTGGCTTTGATGAAGAAGCAGAAATCATCAGCACTTATTTATTGTTTGAAGATGAAGAACCTATTCTTGAATATCAGATGGAATTATATGGAGGAATTTTCAAGTTCTTTGAAGGCGAAATCATTCATTTTCTAGGCCATGATTATTTTATAGAAGAAGTTAATCCTGATTCTATCAAGCTTATTGGAGTGACAACACCAGACACCTTGCTATTTAGAGACCAGCACAGTGCTTGGATTAATGGCAAAACAGTTTCTTCTGAAATCCTGAATGTGAATTTTGAAGAGAACATGTTGAGAATAGTTATTAATGCACCTGAAGAGATAAAGATATTGCCAGGCACAAATCTCCTGAGTTATCTAAAGAATCCAGAGATTCTGCTTACAAACAGAATTGATATTTCTTATGAAGGCTTGACAGATGCTCCTGTGTATGAAATCAAATTTAATAAAATGAGCAACCAATACAAGCTAATGTTCACAACAAACAAAGACATTTCTTATGATATTCCTCTTGTTTATTTCAGTCCTTTCAAGACTGGCAATGAAAAATATGATTTAATCTGGAAAGAAGGCGAGAGCAAAGATGATTATTTTATTTCAAAAAAAGATTATATTCTTATTAACAATAACAGAGAATTCAATGGCATGACTCATGTGCTGCAACTGATAAATGTAAAAGAAGAAGACCATCTTCTTGTGTTTGAAGACCCTGCATATGAAGAGTTTGTTATTTATTTTGAAGGAACACCAGGAGAAGATGCAAATGCTAATCTGGTTATTGACAATGTTCTTCACAAAGTTTATGTTGGCAACGATGACACTATAAGTGTTGACCTTGACGGCAATGGAAGAATTGGCAGTGATGAAGTTCCGATTGTGACTGCAGGCAATGGAATCATTAGAATCACAAAAATGACTGATAGTGAAATGGAATTGTCTTTAATAACAAAAGGTGTGATGAGAGAGAACTCCAATGATGATTTAAACATTAGAATGAAAATAGATTCACAGGGATTGATTGTTAATAAACTAGATATTAAAATGCTTGCAGAGCCGCATTCTGAAACTATGGTAGGCTTAAATGATTATGGAACTGTTTTTATTCTTCCAGATTATATTGATGAACAAGAACAAAAAGGGCGCGACCTGCTTATTCTGTATCCAATTGTTCAAAGATTTGCAGATGTTATTGTAAAGGGTTATGAATAAGAAGTAAGTTACATAAACTTTATAACAAAAAAACAAGTTCTTTCTTAGAGTGAAAAAAAACAAGTTTTCAAAAAGTGTTGGTTTTGCATTAAGAGGGATAGCAGAGGGTATTTCTAGTGAGAGAAATATTAAGATTCAAATAATAATTGGAATGCTTGTTCTTTTGCTTGCAATTCTACTACAGTTTGCTTTACTTGAGATAATAATTATTTTAGTTGTCTCATTCTTAGTAATCATTACCGAACTCATGAACACTGCAGTTGAGAAACTAATTGATTTCTTACATCCCAAACAGCATAAAGAAATCGGGAGAGTAAAAGATATTTTAGCAGGAGCAGTATTGCTCAGTGTAGTTTTGTCAATAATAGTGGGAATCCTACTCTTTTTCAATCCTATAATAAATTTAATAAGAATAATTTAACCAATAGCTCGTCTCACATCTATAACTTCAACAGAATTAACTCCTTCTATGGTTTCAAGTTCTTTTTCAAGCGGCTCTGTACTACCCTGGGATTCTTCCATTACAAAAATAATCTTCAGTGCATTTAAACCAAATGCCACAGGCTCTATTTCTTTCCTTGTGTCGCCTTCACCTGCAAAGTCAGCTATTTTTTCAAGCGCAGATTCATGAATTTTCTCTAAATCAATATCTGGACTCTCAGGCATGATTTTTACTGTAACTATTGCTTTTGCCAAAATTATCACCTTTTATATTTTTTATTTTATTGTTAAATAATTTTGGAATGCTCAAAAACTTATTTTTGGCACTCAAAAGTTTGCTTTTGTTGACTCAAAAATCTCTTTAAGATTTTTGTTGTTGCCATTATAATAACACCTTTAGAATTTTTAGTTTGGCCCTTCAAATCCGCATAGTGGGCACTTGTACTTTGAGACGATTTTCCTGCAATTTGAACAGCGAATTATCTCATACTTTCCGCAATCAGGGCACATAAACTTTACAGTGCCCTTGTCATTTGTTATGCTCATCTTGCATGACAAGCATTTTTCTCCAGTATCCACTATCTCTGGAATGTCATCTTTTGCTTCTTTTGCTTTTGCCATGTTCTCTGAGAACAAAAGGGGTATTTATAAATGTTTTGTGTGTTTAGTCAGCGACATAAATCGTTAATATTATATACTAGTTGATTCTTTAATATTAGTACAATGAAATCCGCACAAATAAAAGAACGAGAATTGATAATAAAGTTACACAATGAAAGCAAAAATCAAGAATTGATTGCTTCAA
>JAHJQO010000047.1 GCA_018819305.1 Nanobdellota archaeon | reverse complement strand
TGAAGCAATCAATTCTTGATTTTTGCTTTCATTGTGTAACTTTATTATCAATTCTCGTTCTTTTATTTGTGCGGATTTCATTGTACTAATATTAAAGAATCAACTAGTATATAATATTAACGATTTATGTCGCTGACTATTATTACGAAACATTTATAAATGTGATTATTTACCACTATTTAATGGTTAAAATAATCGATTTGTTTTGGAAGGTTGCAAGCAAGAGGCTGGAAACTTTGCTTACAGACTTAATGCCTGGGATGAAAGTAAAAACAGACTTGAATCCAACCCAAACATATTTTGGCATAGAGGATAAAACCAGTTTGGATAAACCTGCAGTAAGTAGTGCTGACTTTAAGATGGAATATGACCCTAACAATAATAAAGCTGAGTTCAGGACAGGAATAAATGGCGCAGGTATTTTCAAAGGCATAAGAGCAGAAATACGCAGAGATTACAACGATCCAAGCAGCCAATACCACATAATGCTGAACAACAGGCGCATATACTCTTTTTAATATTATTTTTTATATTATTTTCAGAATTCTTTCGAAACTCTCTTTACAAGGATTTTCCTTGTACTCTTTGCCTAATTTAATAAGTTCTTTTTTATCAACACAAATGCCTTTTTTCTCAAGAACCTCCTTGTTCATTGCAATATACTGCAGAAACTGAGTCACATTTCCAGGATGTTCAGTAAATCTGCACCTTTCAAAGTCAATGAGAACAGGTTTATTATCTTTTGTGATTAAAATGTCTTTGTACGGCTTGGTCATCTCTTTCTTCTCAACACCTCTTTCATCCATTGCTCTGCATTGTTCTAATACATTTTTAAGCACTTTGATTATATTTTCTTTATCTGCGCTCTGTAAGAATTCTTCTATTCGTTCCCCTTCAACAAAATCTCTGAATAATTTTCCGTTTTCAAACTTGATAAACTTTGGGCCAATGTTCTTTTCATTTAAAACCTGCAAAAACTTGGCTTCATTCATAAGAGTGTCAACTGCAGCATCTGGATTCTTCTCTTTAATGCAGATATTGTCATCTCTATAAATTATACCACGTTTGCCTTTTGCATATAGTTTCATTTTATCTCTTTATCGGTTAGCATCAGCTTCGGCACGTTTCTGTTTTTGAGGGCTCCACCTCCCCGGATGGGGCTTCCCCCTGTTCCGCTTTGACGTGAAAATCAATGTTGCCTACGCATAAGGGGATGCTAACCTTTCTCTTTCAATTTTATAAACATATAATTCTTCAAAAAAAGCAATGTTTTTTCTTTCGAGTTCCTTGGCTTTGTAGCCTTCTCTTTTAATTATACTGTCAACTTCTTTCTTGCCAGTGCGATTACTAAAAACCATTAATATCATCCCGCCAGTTCTTAAGTGTTTTTTTGCTTCTTTGAGAAACATCTCTATGACTTCATAGCCTTTAACACCGCCGTCAAGAGCAGCATCTTTGTCATTTTCATCAAGAGGAAGATATGGAGGATTAAATATTATTGTATCAAACTTCTCAGTTATATTGGCAAACAAGTCAGATTGAAAAACCTTTAGACCTTTGACATCTTGTTTATTCAGTTCTTCAACTACATTCTCATCAATATCAACAGCCACAACTTCTTCTACTTCATGAGAATAAACAGCTTCTTTTGCTAGTATTCCAGAGCCAGTGCCGACATCAAGTACTTTGCCAAAAGCCAGCTGCTTGACTTGTTCCAAAAGCATATAAGAATCTTCTTGTGGTTCGTATGTCATTTTTTAATGATTACTATATAAACTATATAAAATTATTTGTTTTAGTTACAACTCGGTAATAAAAAATAATATGTTCTTTAACATATAGGTTTTCTGCGATAAATGTTTATATACTGGGGTATTCAAATAAATTATAAAATGGGTGATTTACAAAAGCTACGACAAGTTCTTATTTCAACAAAAGAGTTTTTGCCTGTAAAGGACATATCACAGAAAGCAGGGTTAAGTGAGTATTCTGTGAGAAAAAACTTAAAAATACTTGAAGAAATAGGTGCATCCCTGCAAAAAGAAAAAAAAGATAGATTCTTAACATATAATATACCTTTTGGCTTGGAAGATAGAATTCTTGCTTCAAATTATGATTATCAACAAGCCAGTGAAGAAAAACCACTTGAAATCAAAACAAATGGCGATGATTTTAGCGTGGCATTTGCAAATACATTGTATGCGGGTGCAAAGACTGACAAAACTTTATTTCAGAATTTTTTAAGATATAACAAAGGTCAGGAAGTTGATGCTGTTATAATTACTGGAAATACATTTTATATCGATTCAATGAACTTCTCAAAATATGCGGTAGACAGAGCCAGAATCACAGAACAGCCCGGGAAAAAAAAGAAAAGAAACAAATATGATGATGGTTTGTTTTTAGACCTTGAGGAAAGACTGGAACTAAATAAAACATTATTGGCTGATTTGTTCAAAGATAAAAAAGGTGCGCCATTTTACGAAGGTCCTGTTTATCTTATTTTTGGTGAAATAGAAGAAAATCTTGTCAGACAGCATACAAAACAATTGGTTAAATACATAACCTTCAAGAGAAGAGGAGAGCTTCAGAACGCTCTTTCAGACTTAAAGACAAAAAGAAAAGAATACAAAGACGACAAGAGAAAGCTAACAAGAGTTGAGAATGAGATTAGTCAAGTCCAAAAAGAACTTTCTATGACAATTATGTCTAATTTAGACAAAAACAAGGTAAAGCAAATAGAAGCAAGGGTCTTAGGATACTTAGTGAATTATTTGCAGACAACTATTCCAAATTCAACAGTGATTTCCGCAGGAGAAGGTAATTTTGTTGCAGGTAATAAAACAATAAAAGCAAAATACTCCTCTAAGAAAAGCACTAATAAGCCAAGTGATAATTTGATGAGCTCTCTTTTAGGAGCTGAGAGAAAAGTTTTGTCTCGCGGTGATAAAATTGCAGATATAATTGTTCAGGGAGGTCTTAGTACAACCTACACGCAGGATATCCTGCCATATATGAATAAAGCTGGAGAAAAGGAAGCAACTTTAATTCAGCTTCCAACTTGTTTGGATAGGCTGGATTTAGAGAAAAAGCTAAAAAAGGTAGTTCTTGCTAAAGATCCTCTAACCAATCTGGCAGGTAAGCCGGATTTTATAACTGGTGCGGTAATACTGGAAAATATAGATAATCTGGAAAAAATAAGCTTGCTTCAAGGAGGATTTCTGACCAATCCAAAAATTGATTTCTCAGCATATAAACCTGTTCAATTTTATGAGATGAATGTTTCTGATGAACACTTTGGTTCGTGTGCAATGGCTTTAACTGAGACAAAAGACGGTATTGAGCCTACATCAGCAATTGCATATCAATTCATGCAAAAGAATAATATTCCTGTCGTAAGAATAAATAACCTTGGAGATGCTCTTCAGGAAAAAAACTATGCTACTGAAGTAGAAGAACATCCAGAGCATATGTCTCCTTCAGAACTTGAAAAGGTTTTGCAGGGCGATATAACTAAAGATGAGATGAGAAAAATCATAATACGAAATGAGTATAGGGCAGGCATAGTAGTTCCAGAAAAACAATTAGAAGAGTACCTGAAGTCAATACCTGTGGATTTTATTCAACAAGTGATTGAGAATGCAGACAAAGCAGGCCTTGTCGGTCCCAGATACTTGATGGTGCCTGGAAACCATACTAAGCATACTTTTGAAGGTCTAATTAATCCTGAAAGAATGATTACTCGATTCCTAAGACTGATGTTGGGAATTAAAGACGAAGAGAAGATTATTTCGCCTATGTTGGGAAAAATAGGACATTATGAAGGTATATTTGGAATAGCAGATGCTTATTTATATGGTGAAACAAACATACATAAACATGGAGGATCTAAATATCAAGACCCTGCAAGAGTGGTGAGAAGAACATATGGTCAGATGGGAAGACCGTCAGGTTCTTTTGAAGATAGATTTGTAGTTTGCAGATCAGGTCATTCACATTTTGGAGGGGAAACTTCAAGCACAGAAACTCATCTTATCCAGTGCTTTTGCTTTCAGGAATCAAATGAATTTGGTACTGAAAGGCAATACCCAAGCCCTCCAACCAAAGGTTTTAAAATTAATTCTCTGCCGGTTAAGGGTCTAAAATATGGACCTATTGGGAGCATCAATGTTCCTGTTACATATTTGAATAAATGGGCGCAGGAAAAACCATTGATTAACAGAAATAAGATTTTTAGGGACTCTGTAGTTTGAATAATAAATAATTGAATTATTAATATTATGAATTTATTATAAATAATCTGGGGGTATTATAAAATGATACAGGATATATTTCTAGGAGGACCTTTTACAAAGCATGAACCTTATGATGATTATAAGATTAAGATTAAATCTGCTTTTCCTGATAAAGATATTTTTGACCCTGAAACTCAGGAATACCAAAAAACAGGTGATTGGTTTCAAGAAAATGCTTTTGCTTTGGAAAACTCCTTAGCCTTGGTTGCTTATATTCCGGATTTTCCTTTTGCAATGGTTGGACCAGAGGTTGGAATCTTTTATACTATGCATGACCAAAGTAATTTTACCAGACCTCTTGATGAGATTATAATCATCTGGCCAGAAACATTAAAGCCGGATTATGCAAAAAAAGCAGCAGCAAAAATGGGTTATGTTGTTGAGAATCCAGATGAAGCAATTGTGAGATTAAAGAAATTGTTTGAGTTCTGATTATTCACTTAAAAACCTTGTCAGCTTCTTTTAGATATTCTCTTACTCTGTTGAGAATGCTGGCCATGTAGTATTCTTCAATGTTTTCTTCGAAAAGAGAAATAAGTGTGCTGTTTTCTTTTATCCTGTAGCTGTTTTTTATTTTTTCAACAATAAATATGTCTCTGAGGCGCAGAAGCTGCCTTCTTACATTAGAAGGAGCTATGCCAAGCATTTTCAGCTTGTGCTTTTTTCTGTTGTCAATAGTCAGTTTTTCAACTTCTGTAGAACTAAGACCTTCTTTAGCTTCAAGCATTACCTGCAATACATCAACCATTACATCTCTGGAGTCTCCTGGCTGAAGCAAACCAAGGCTTAGGCATATCTTTCTCACCAGGTCTCTCTTAGAAATATTCTTAGGTTTCTCATACTTTCTGAGTGTAATCTCAGCTAAAGGTGTATCTATACTTATAGTCTTCTTCACTAAAAATCATCCCCCCAAAAAATAATTATAATTAACTAAAAGATTTAAGCAGAGATTAATATATAAATATTTCGATTTATAATGAAAGAATAAAAAAATAATAAGAAAATTATTTACTTTTTACCTTGAGTTGTTCAATAACTTTAACATTATAATCATGTTTTTCAACAACACTCTGCACAACAGAGTATACTCCTGGCAACAGAGTTCTTAGGCTTCTCTGGTTTTTCTCAGGGCCATCGTACATTTTAGCCATAGGCTCCTTTTTTAACAATCCGACTTTTCTTTCTAGTTCATATGTCCAGAACTGAACATTTTTATCTTTGTAATGCCACCTGCTGTCAATTTTTACTTTGCCCCAGCCAGATTTTTACAGGGCTTCAACCAGGTCATTAAGAAAAAGTTTTCTCCGCTGCTTTTCAGAAACAGGCTGAACTTTTGTCTTTGGTGTTTGTTCTTTTAATATTTTAGGTACATCTTCAGTCATAAATCACCACCTCATTTGTTTAGAAATATGCTTTCTTATTTAATTATTACGGAATTCTATTTTAGAATCACAGTACAAAATTATAAATTTTGAGTCTTTTATAGTATTGTTTGATTATTTCCTTCGATAAGAATAGCTTGTTTATCTGTTAAAGTAATGATTTTGACTTTATCTTTATATTCTTCAAGTATTTCTTCCTGTTTTTCTTTGTACTTTTCTATTCCGAAGTGAGGGAGCACAACAAAATCAACAATATTCAAACCAGTAAAGGATTTTAGGTTGGGTGCTTTTTTAGGGTCGTCTAGGGTTTGGATAGGTTCTAGTGTTGGTCCGACTAAAACTGAGCCTGCGCTTGAACCAATATACATTACTCCTTGTTCAACAAGGTTTTTTACGATTTTGCCAAAACCGCTTTCAATTGATTTTTCCAAGAGGTAAAATGTGTTGCCTCCTGCAACAAAGATAATGTCAATCCCGGCTAGTTCATCTAAAAGTTGCTCCTCTGTTTTTTCTTTAATATCAACATCAACTACTTTGAAGCCAAGTTCAAGCAGTTTGCTTCTGTCCTCTTCTACAAAAGATTTATTCTCATAGGGGTCTGCTGCGGTAGGAATAAAAGCAACTGTGTAATCTTTTGGAAGTTTAGGAAGAATTTTTACAAATTCCTTTAAGGTTTCTGCAGCGACAGATGTTAGAAACAATCTTTTCATTTTAAAATCACAAATCTGAACTCTTTTTCCTTAATCTTAGCCTTGCTTTCAAACTCAGACTTAGCATCACTTTTTTTTGTGAACTCTAATTCACTGGCACCAACTTTCTCTTTCAGATCATCGGTAAACTTTTTCTCAAGAACAAATTCTGTCTCAACAATAATCTTGACTTTATCATTCCTTTGAAGTCCTGCTTTTTTACGCAGAGCCTGTATTCTTCTGCTTATCTCTCTTGCAAATCCTTCCTGCTCAAGGCTTGGCGTGAGTTTTGTATCAATCTCAATTTTTAATGTATCGCCTTTTTTAATCAGCAGTTTCTTAATATTTGTCTGCTGCTTGATTAAATCCTCTGTCTTTTTTATCATAGAAGGGTTTTCAAGCTGGACTTCTGCTCTTCCAAGAGGCCATCTCACACCAACACCTTCTTCCTCTCTTTTTGCAAGAACAAGACTGATTATTTCTTTTGCAACTCTGACTTCTTCTTCAACAGACGGATTAATCAGTTTCTCATTGGCTTCAGGCCATTTGCAAAGATGAACTGATTCTTCTTCTAGCCCGTACTCCTGCTTCAGGTTTTGATAAATAGATTCTGTAATAAAAGGAAGATTAGGTGAGAGTATTTTCACAATGTTTAGCATGCATTCAAATATTGTGTCTGCAACCAACTGCTTGTCTTCTTTGTCCCTGACAAACTTGATATAGTCTCTTGACAGGTCAAGAAATAAATCTCCAATCAAAGGAGTTATTTCATTAAGCAGATACTTCTCCTGCTTTTCTTCAACAGCTTTGATTGTTGAATGCACTTTTGAAAGAATATATTCTTCTTCAAATCCAAGATTTTTTGCATCAGGAGTTTTAGGTTTTATATCATGTGTTTTTGTCAAATCAAGCAGATAATTCTGTGTATTCCAGAAAACCTGCAGATTCTTAAATCTTAACTTGGCTTCTTCCCATGAGAAATTCATGTCAACTCCTGGCTTGGTTTCACTTGTATAATATCTTAAAGTATCTGCTCCGTGCTTGTCAATAAGCTCATAAGGAGAAATAATATTGCCTAAGCTCTTGCTCATTTTTTTCCCTTCAACATCAGAAATAAAGCCATGCATGTAAACTGCCTTAAAACAAGGCTTGTTAAAAGCAATCATGCTTGCAATCATTAACAGATTAAACCATCCTCTAATCTGGTCTTTTCCTTCAAGAATAAAATCTGCTGGAAAATATTTCTCAAACAAGTCAGTTCTGTGAGGATAGTAAAGACAACTCCAGCTGCTAGTGCCTGCATCAATCCAGACATCCATAATTTCAGGAATTCTCTTCATTGTGCCTCCGCACTTGCATTTGAAAGTGACCTTGTCAATCCATGGCTTGTGAAGATTCTCAGGAACCTTTCCTTTGCCTGCTCTTTTTTCAAGTTCAGCAGCATTTCCAAACACTTCATAATTATTGCATTTAGAGCATCTCCATATGGGAACAGGAGTTCCCCAGTATCTCTGCTTTGTAATGCTGTTGTCTCTCAGATTGTCAAGCCATGAATGAAAAGCATTCTGTCCTGCCTTAGGCACCCAGTAAGTATCTTTGTTTGCTTGTATCATTGCATCTTTTAAATCCTCGACCTTAAAGAACCACTGCTTGGTTTTTCTAAATATGACTGGAGAACTGCATCGTTCGCAGTGAGGATATTCATGAGCAACTTTTGTAGTTGCAATCAAAGCGC
Source organism: Nanobdellota archaeon (assembly GCA_018819305.1). Lineage (GTDB taxonomy): Archaea > Nanobdellota > Nanobdellia > Woesearchaeales > SM23-78 > SM23-78. The sequence continues at coordinate 9,125 of JAHJQO010000047.1, read as the reverse complement.
CGCCTTTTTTCAGGGCTTCTGTGAATTTTTTATCATCTTTTCTTGCTTCAAGCCCTTCAAACTTGCCTGCTTCTTTAGGAAAAATTCCCTGCTCATCAAGGAAATTAAAAGGAGGAATATTGTTTCTATAACCAATCTCATAATCTTCAGGTCCGCATCCAGGAGCACAATGAACAAGTCCAGTACCCGAACCTGTGTCAACATATTCTGAAGACAGCACTACTGTGTGCACTTTAGGATGCTTTTTCTTAAGTTCCTTGTAAACACTCAATGTATCATTCCAGGGATGCACATATTCAACACCTTCAAGTTTTGAGCCTTTGAATTCTTCCAGAATCTGGAATTTTTTGCCTGCAACACCACCCATAAATATTCCGACAAGAGCTTTGGCGACAATCCATTTTTCTTTTTTCTTTCCATCTTCTACTTCTGCTTTAACATAATCAATTTCTGGATTGACCATAATGGCAAGATTAAACATAATTGTCCAGGGAGTTGTGGTCCATATGGTGAGGTATTCATCTTTTTTTCCCTTGACAGGGAACTTGATAAAAATACTCTCATCTTCAACTTCTTTGTATTCGCATTCATGCTTGGCCATTGCAGTAGCACAGTTTGGGCACCAGGTCATTGTTTTTTCTCCTTCATACAGCCTGTTTTGCTCATCTGCTTTTTTGACCAGGAACCATTCTGCTTCAATAAAATCATTCTTAATAGGCATGTAAGCATTTTCATAGTCCATCCAGACTCCCAGGCGCCACAAATCCTTGTTCATAAGCTCTGCTTTTTCCTTTGAAAATGCAATGCACTCGTTAATGAATTTGTCAACACCAAATGTTTCAATATCGCTCTTAAGTTTTATCTTAAGCTTAGCCATGACTTTTCTTGCAGTTGGCAGGCCATGCATGTCATAGCCAGCTCTGTCCCATACATCAAAACCTTTCATTCGCTTGAAACGCATGGCAGTGTCTTTCATAGAATTATTCCAGGCCTGACCCATATGAAGATTGCCAGAGGTATAAGGAGGACCCTGCAGAAAATAAAATGGTTTTCCATTCTTGTTTTTCTCTTTAATCTTCTTATAAATATCTTTATCTTCCCAAAACTTGATTACCTGAGTTTCTATCTCCTTGAAATCATATGGTTTTCCCATTTTGTTTTCCTTATTTTTTAATTAACTAGCATCAGGTCAAAATGCTATCGGATTAAGATGCTGATGCGTTGCCGGGGGACGGCCCCTCGGGGAGGCAGCATCTTTGACTTTATAATATTGCATTTTGAAGCTAGTTAATTAAACTTTCAATGTAATTGTGTTGTTTTGCATGATTTATAATGTTTTCTATCGTTATAACCTTTGCCAGCCCTAAATATAGAACCCGCACTTTCAAATAATAATCATAATGATAGAAATTAGACTAGCAATACCTGCAATAATGCTCATTTTGATTATTTGATTACCAGTCATTATAACAAGAGAAAAAAACCAGGAGTTTATAAAACTTACTCTAAAAATCTAAAATGGCACTGCTAAAATGCTTTTCATGAACTCAAGAGCATTATTCTTTCTGTCATGCCACTCTCTGTATTCCCACACTCCTATTTTTCTGGGCTTGGTCTCATGCAACATATTAAGCAAAGTCTCAACCTGGAAATTAGATTTGACTCTGCAGCCATTCATCTCATACTTTGCATCAAATACATCAAGATCAATATCAAAATGATTGGCTTTCTGATAACCTTTGTCTTTATCTGAACAGTCTTTGCCAAATATATCCATCTCTTGTTCTTTAACACCATAGTTGACTACAGTAATGTTATGAAATCTGTGCTCTACAGCATTCATATAACTTGCATAACTACTACCAGAAGAAGTGCATTTTTTGTTTGACTTATAATAATCACCATGATAATCAAATCTGGCAGCAAAATCATTTTCTTCATAAAGAACCAGTGCACTCAAATGGCTTGGTCCAATACATATTATTCTGTCAGCATCCTTGTGTTTGTCTCTTAATTCTTTTCCTCTGACAAATAAATCCTGAAAATCAATTTCCATGTAAGAAGGTTGTAATCTTTGATGTTCATAACCCATATAAGAACCAGTATGCCTAGTATTGTGATGTACAAAAATTTCTCCTTCATTAATGACTTGAAATCCCGATCTTTTGGCTTCTTCTTCTAACTTTCTAAGAGTTTCTTCAAGCCTGCCAGGAAAATACCTTTCTTCAACACCTTTGACACAACAAATAAGGCCGTCTTCATCACGATTGAAAAATGTCTCTACAGGAACACCTGCTAATACCACCTTATTTTTCCCCATGAATATCAGGAATCAGAACATAAATATAAATTTATCTACTTTTTAGGAGATAATTAATTAATAAAAAACTATATAAACAACCCATAAGTTGTCTTGTTTTGGATTAAAGGTGAAATAATGTATGACGTGATAATCATCGGAGCTGGATTTGCAGGATACACATCTGCAATCTATGCAATCAGAAGCGACTTGAAAGTTCTGTTAATAGGTAAAGAGCCTGGCGGAGCAATTGTTGATGCTGCGGAAGTAGAAAATTATCCGGGCTACAAAAAGATTTCTGGATTTGAGCTAATGCAGAAATTTGAAGAGCAAGCCAAAGACTTTGGAACAGAAATCATGCACAAAGAAGTTGTTGATGTTGAGAAAAAAGGTGAAGGCTTTATTGTCAAGACAAAAGACAAAGACTTTGAGACTAAATCTATTATTTTTGCATCAGGCACACTGAGAAGAGAGCTTGAAGTGCCGGGAGCCAAAGAATACAAAGGCAAAGGAGTGCACATGTGTGCAACTTGTGACGGAGCTTTTTACAGGGATAAGGTTGTTGCTGTTATTGGAGGGAGCAATTCAGCGGCTCATGCATCAATGCTGTTGTCAAGATTTGCAAAAAAGGTCTATATTATATATAGAAAGGAAAAAATGAGATGCGAACCTGTTTTGCTTGACAGGATTGAAGCCAAAGATAACATGGAGATAATATATAAGAATAATGTGACTGAGGTTAAGGGAGACAAGTTTGTTAACAAGATAATGCTTGAAAATGAATATAATGGCAAAAAAGAATTAGCATTAGATGGTGTATTTGTAGAGATAGGAAGCACTCCTAATTCAATGCTTGCAAAAAAACTTGGGGTTGAACTAACAGAAGCACATGAGATTATTGTAACTCCCCATTGTGAGACTTGTGTAAAAGGAATTTTTGCTGCAGGAGACGTGACCAACACAGTTTTAAGACAGGGAATAACAGCAGCTGCTCAGGGAGCAATAGCAGCAACTAGTGCATATGGCTTTGTAACAGGCAAAACAACAGAAACCTAAGTTTCTGAGTATTCTGGAAAACAGAATACCATTGGAAAGACATGGTAGAGAAAACATTTTGCATTCTATAATTTTGCAGTCTATATTTTATGAAAACCAATATAACAGAACAACAATCTTTTTAAAGAAAGCAAATCAAAAAAGTAATGGAATTATTTTGAGGGTGAGGAATGATATTATGATTGAAGAGCTTATTCAGAGCAATTTTGATGCGAAAATAAAAAAAGGCAATAGCATAGTGGATTTTTTTGCAGAATGGTGCGGGCCTTGCAAGATTATGGATCCAATCTTTGAAAAACTTGACAAAGAATTCCCAAATATCAACTTCTTCAAGGTCAATGTTGACAATAACCAGAACCCGGCTTCAACTTATGACGTCAGAAGCATTCCGACAGTAATATTTGTCAAAGACGGCAAAGAAATCGACAGATTCCTGGGCTTGATGCGAGAAGATGACTTTAAAGTCAAGATAAAAGAAGTTTTTAAGTGAAATTGTTATACGATTGTTATACATTTAACCAAAACTTTTTATACTATTTCTGTTTATTCTCTTATTAAAGTGTTCATCCATAATATTAATCCAGTTCTTTTGAGTATTGGTCCTTTATCTATCAAGTACTATGGACTTGTGTATGCAATTGGATTTCTGGCTGCATATTTTCTTCTCAGATGGGTGGCTAAGAATGATAAGATAAAGAATCTGACAACTGAAAAAGCAGATACACTTACTATTTATTTAGTTCTTGGAGCAATTATTGGAGCAAGATTCCTGCTCTTTGTTTTTTATCATCCAGGAACATTAATATCTGATCCTCTGGAAGTTTTCAGGATTTGGCATGGTGGAATGAGTTTTCATGGCGGAATGATTGGAGCAGTGATTGCAGGCCTGTTGTTTTGCAAAAAACATAAAGTGAGCTTTTATCAGCTGGCAGACTTGTTGGTTATACCAACTGCATTTTTTTTGTTTATTGGAAGAATTGCAAACTTTATCAACGGAGAGCTTGTAGGAATAGTTGCAAAATCAAACTTTTGCATTGATTACAGCCAGAGCCAGTACATTGTTAATCCTCCTCAGGGATGCAGAGTTCCAAGTCAGTTGTATGAATCTGCAAAAAACCTGTTAATATTTTTTACACTTTCAATACTTTACACAAAAAAGAAACTCAAAGACGGAGTATTGTTCTGGCTCTTTGTAACAATGTACGGAGTGCTAAGATTTATAATTAATTTCTGGAGAGAAAATCTATCTAATTACTTCGGCCTCAGCGGCGGACAGTTCTGGTCACTGATCATGGCAATCCTTGGAATAGTGATGCTGATAGTGATGCATGTCAAGAAAAAGCCTGTTCAGCAGCCTGTGCGGCGTATGAGCACCAATAAAGTTTTAAAAAGAAAAAATAATAAATAAAATCATAGTAAAATAATAACTAAAAAAAGAGGTTAAGAGGTTAAAAATAGGATGCACGGACCAACTATTATTATAAATTTTAAGACTTATCTCTCGAGTACAGGAGAGAATGCTGTTAAGCTGGCTAAGATTTGCGAGAAAGTTGCAATTGAAACTCATACAGATATTCGTGTTGCTGTTGTTGCAACTGATATTCATGATGTTGCAGAAGCTGTCAGCATACCTGTTTATGCAGAGCATGTTGATTCTTATCTGCCTGGCGCTCACACAGGAAGTATTCTGCCTGAACATGTCAAAGTTGCAGGTGCTTCAGGAACACTCATCAATCACTCTGAGCATCCAATGGCATTAGAACATGTTGCAGAGACTATCAAAAGAGCTTCGCAAGCCCACTTAGCAACTGTTGTTTGCGCTGCCACGCCTGACTTTGCAGAAGAAGCTGCAAAACTAAAACCAGACTTTGTTGCTGTTGAACCGCCAGAACTAATCGGCGGAGACATCAGTGTCAGCACTGCTCATCCAGAAATTATTTCTCAAAGTGTTGAAAGAGTCAAGAACAAGCACGGAGTTAAACTATTGGTTGGTGCAGGTATAAAAACAAGAGAAGATGTTATCAAAGCATTAGAGCTCGGCGCTGACGGAGTATTGATTGCCTCTGGTGTTGACAAAGCAGATGACCCAGAGAAGGCATTGAGGGATTTGATTCCTTAGTTTTTTATTCTATTTTCGAAACATTTATAAATACGTAACACTAATTACAGCGTATTGTAAATTTAGGTGTTATGAAATGAAAGGTCTTTCAAAAAAAGAAATTGAATTAATATCTAGTCTTGAATTTGAAGAAAAATATTTTTTTACAAAAGAGGATGTTGCTCCTTTTATTACTACAGAAAATCAAAGAAGACATATAATTCATAAACTAATGAAAAAAAAGCGAATAATTAAACTCAATAAAAGTAAATATTATCTTATACCTATAAAAGCAAAAACAGGAAAATGGTATGAAGATTCTTTTGTGATGGTAGATGAAGTTCTTAATGGGGATAATTATTTTATTGGAGGATGGGCGGCTGCAAATTATTGGAAATTAACAGATCAAATTGCTATGAAAATAGAGGTTTATACAACTAAAAGACAAGGGATAAGAAAGTTTTTAACAACAACAATAATTTTTCGAAGAACAAGTCCAAAAAGACTTAAAGAAGCCGTAATAAAAAGCAGGAATAATCATAATTTTAAAATTCTTAACAAAAAAGAAAGTAAAAAATGGATGACAACAAGAAAGTAAACTTTCTTGAGGTGGATAATAAAATATCAACCATCAAAGAAATAAAAGAAAGAGAATTAGGATTAATAATAGCTGAAAAAGGTTTTGAAAAAGAACTATTAATAAAAGATTATCACATTACTATTCTTTTATTCTTAATGAAAGAGTTAAACGGACTGTATTTTAAAGGAGGAACTGCTCTTCAAATGACTATGCTTGATCATATAAGGATAAGTGAAGATATTGATTTTACAGTGACTAAACCAATTAAGGAAGTAAAAAAAGAAATAATTTTTGAAATTAAAAAATCAAAAACATTTGGAAAAATAACTCAGGATAAAGATGTGGATAAATTTACTCGTCTCATTGTTCCTTATAAATCTAATATTGGCGAAGGAACCATTTACATAGATTTAAACGAAAGAGCAAAACTGCTAACAAAACCTGAAATGTTAAAGATGAAGCATTTGTATCCTAATATTCCTGACTTCTCTTTCTCATGTTTATCAAAAGAAGAAATGATTGCAGAAAAAATAGCAGCAGCAATAGGGAGAAACAAACCAAGAGATCACTACGATATTTATAGAATTATAAAAGCTAAACTTCCAATAAATATTGAGCTTGTTAAGAAAAAATGCAGACAATCAGGATATGAATTTGATATTGTAAGAATGTTTAACAAAGCAAAAACTCTTCATAACAGATGGAATGAAGATATGATCCCTCTTATGGCTGAAGAAGTTGAATTCAAAGATGTAATGAAAACATTAGCAGAATATTTTAATCTCAAAGCTCACAGATAAATTAATATTTGCAGTATTATCTCTTTTAGTATTGATTACATTCGCAATATGATTATTTTAGAATAAGCTTGTAAAATAATAAAGTTCTACCTCACATTAACATACAACTTTTGCAGACTGCCGTAATGATTGTAGATGTTAGGGTCAGCACCGCAGATAGTTGCATTGCAGGCATAAAGAGTGAATATGTGCGTGCCTGGGCTTGCGCTTTTAGGAATCTTTATCTTGATAATCTGATAGTCTTGCTGGTTGTTTTTTAATGTCATTGAATCTTGTATATATAGTACTTTAGGCGGTTCTGCACCAGAAGGGTTGTTAGGATGAGGGAGTATGTATATTGAAAAATCGCTTGTTCTTCCAAGCTCATTGTTGATACCAACAGAAAACTTTGCATCATCCCCTCTGTTCAGAGGATACCTTGCAGGATAAACACTTACTAATGCGCCACCTTCCAATGCATTCATCAGGCTTCTCTTGTGTTCTTCGCTTACTTCTTTCTCTAAACCTCCTCCTACATCAATAAATTTTTTCATCAGGCCAATTCCTATTCCGAGCAGCATAATGCATATTATCATGACTACAATGAAGTTTACACTCAGCTGAAAACTTGCTTTTTTATTCATAAGAATCAATCCTCAGGGATTCACAAAAACTATTTTCTCTGATAATGAAAAATCACTATCATCTCTCATAACAACCTGCTGATCTCTTTGCTGGAGTACATAATCATAGCCTATCTTTATAGTGATTTTTTTTGTTGTTTCAATAAGGCTTTGCGCACTTGTCAGGCTTAGCTCTTCTGTAAAAACATCTCCGAAACTATTAAGCTTTTTTGCAATAATTTTTTCTCCCATTTGCTCTGCTCCGCTTAAAATCTGGATATTATTTATGTTTACTCCACCAACATCAGTATCAATGTCTTTCAAAGTAATTCTCACATTTGCCTTGTCGCTTCTAATATCAAAAGGATTATTAACAGTAGTCAGGATTTCAATTTTAAATGCACTTCTTATGTCCATCTCATTGCTGAGCTTGAGAGATGTCTTGTCAGCAGCATCAACAACAACAGAACATTTGTCACTAACACAAGCATTTCTTGCATAATTGGCTTCAACTATTTTTACTCTACCAGTTGAAGTTGTGGAGTTATATGTTATTTTACCTTCACAAGCGCCGCAGTCATCTGAGCATGTACATTTATTTTCTCCTGTTTCACATTTATTGTTTCCGCAGCAGTCATCTTTATAATCAAACTGACACATTTCATTAACACACTTGCCTATTCTGCAGGTCTTGGTTGTATAGCAGTCACTGTTCATCTGGCATTCAGATTCTTCATCGCAACTAGTTAAGAGAATACTAAAAAGAAAAATTAAAATTAATATTATGCTAATTATTATGTTTCTGGTTTTCATCTTTGGAAATCCCTTATTACTTTCCTATAAAATTATATTCCTTTACAAGGATTATCATGAAGACGATTAAGAGTATTGCGCCTGCTGCCAGGATTCCCAACCCATAAACCAGATTGTCGCTAAGGGTTATCATCTTATAAAAACCAAATCCCATGATAGCTACTCCCAGCCATAAGAACTTGTCAAGCACTAACTTCATAATCTGAAATTCTTCTTCATGACTCATGTGCCTCTTCATTTTTTTTGCCATAATCATTCACCTCTTTTTATCTGGTAATGTCAATAAACATTTGCTGTGAAAGTATTAGGTCATCTCCTGTTGTAGGGTCAAGAATTGCATTAACTTTGCATATATAACTGCCTGAATCAACATCTCCAGCAACAAATTTAACCTTGAAACCACCTTCTTCACCAGATTCTATATCCTGTTCAAAAGAGACAAGACCTATACCTGTGACTGGATCTCCATCATCATCAATACAACGATCAAGCTCTAAGCTCACTTCTGCTTTTTCATTCAATTCATTAAATACAACAACAACAACCTTAATTTCTTTTTTTGCCTTTACAACAATCTCAGAAGGGTCAAACACAAATGGGTCATTGCTGTCAGCATGAACCTTGAGTTGTTCTTTATTAAGGAGCTCTTTTAATTCTCCTTCTCCGCTTTTGAACAGGTTGGTTATAAAGCTCATTGCCAGACCAAGAATAGCCAAAGCTATTATCAGAACAACAATTGCATTAATACCTAATTGCATAGAAGCTTTCTTATTCATAAATACGCACCTCTTTATTAATATATAATACTCTAACTTATTACACTCTTATTAATTGGTGTATTTAAAAGTTTCGATAAATGAAAATTTATGTATATCTA
>JAHJQO010000046.1 GCA_018819305.1 Nanobdellota archaeon | reverse complement strand
TTGAAGCAATCAATTCTTGATTTTTGCTTTCATTGTGTAACTTTATTATCAATTCTCGTTCTTTTATTTGTGCGGATTTCATTGTACTAATATTAAAGAATCAACTAGTATATAATATTAACGATTTATGTCGCTGACTAATTACATAACTATATATTTTACTATTGTATAGTGGTAAAAATAGAAAGATTTATAAAGGCTAAAATCAATAATAATAACACTATGAGTTGGGAAGAAGAAGCAAATAAATCCTGGATTGAAGCAGCCATGGGAAATGGAATTCCCATGGGTGAATCAGATGAAGAAATAATAGCTGAGATAGACCCGTCTCTTGAATATACTGGCCATAGATTTAATACTGTTGGGTCATATATTTATGTTGTGAACGATCCAACAGATGGTTTAGAAAAAATTCTTAAAGTTGCAGCTGCACCTGCTAAAGTGAGTATAGCACGCTATGAACATGAGGTGTTGGATATTTTAAATAAAGCCAAAGTAAAAGGAATCCCAAAAGTTTTCAGATTCTATAATAGTGTAGGTTCAGAACGTGATTCGCAGAAATTCACTGCTATGCTAAGAGAATATGTTGATGCTCAAGAATTTGATGAAGAATTAAGAAGTGAAGAAACCTATAAAAGACTTTTTATGTTAGCATCTGACTTGAATCACCATGGTGTTACGCTTCCAAAAGATTTTAATTCATCTAATGTCCTGGTGGATAAAAATAATCAGCCTTATTTCATAGATTTGGAAGAATCAACATTAAATAGTGGACCAATATTTGAAACACAGCAAAACTATCAAAAAATTAAAATGCTTTTACAGGATAATGTAATGGAGCATTTGCAACGTTCTAAAAAACCTATTTTAAGAATGATATCTAAAGATAGAGATATGAGTAAGTTTATAGCTAATTTATTTTATGCCGGTCCACTCATAAAAAATAAATATCTTGGCCGATATTAACAGTTTATATAAATTTTTGATTATTGACAATTTCGATTGTATTAATAGTAAAATATTAAAAACCCTGAGTGAATGAAGTACTTATGCCGACTAAATTAAAGAAACACTTGTGGTTATTAGTCCTGCTGCTCCTGCCTTCGCTTGTTCTGGCGATTGACAGCGAGCTATTTGATTATAATTCTCTGGATTTGAAAGTGGTGATTTCTAACAGGTTTGATGTCATGCCGACTTCTTCAAGTTATTTGATTGACCATGTTTCTGCAGAGCTGGCGTGGTATCCGCTTGATTCATTCAGGCAGGAAGTTAAGTCTATCTCAACTCAGCCTGAATCAAAATTTATAGAGGGCAAAGGATTTTTTTTTGAGTGGATAAAGCCCTCAAAAACAAGTTTTACAATCCGTGAAGAGGGGATTGTAACGACGCAAAGTGATATTTTACGAATCAGCAGGAAAATTCCTTTTCCAATTCAGGATTTAGACCCTGCGTATTCAGAATATCTTGAAGCCCAGGAAATAATTGACATGAATCCTGAGATAAGACTGCTGGCAGCAGATATTGTGAGAGGCGAAGATGATCTTTACATTGCAGTGTATAAACTGGCTATGTGGGTGGAAAAAAATGTTGAGTATGATTTGTCAACAATGACTGCGGATGCGACTCAGAAATCCAGTTGGGTTTTGGAAAACAAAAAAGGTGTTTGCGATGAAATCACAAATTTATTTATTTCTTTGGCAAGAAGCCTTGGAATTCCTGCAAGATTTGTTACAGGAATTTCTTATTCCAATATAAACTTTCAGAATGATGGATGGGGTCCGCACGGATGGGCAGAAGTTTATTTCCCAAATATTGGATGGGTACCTGTTGATGTGACTTACAAGGAGATTGGTTTTATTGACGCCACTCATATCACACTGAAAACCAGCCTTGATGCTCAGGACTCAAGTATAAGTTATGCAAGCAGAAGTACAAACACAGAGATTGTTTCTGGAAAAATTGAGTTTTCTGTTGAGGTTCTTGAAAAAGATTTTCTGGCAAGGCCTCTGGTTGACTTAGAAGTTGAAGTTGCAGAGCCCAAGGTAGGATTTAATTCTTATAATCTTTTAATTGTCACTGTTAAAAATCATCATTCATATTATGTTGCTTCAAGAATTTCAATGAATAATGTTAAAGACTTGACTATTTTTGAAGATAATTTTCAGCCAGTGCTGCTTGCTCCAAGAGAAGAAAAAAAGATTTATTGGCTTGTTAAAGTAGATTCGGGTCTTTCTCCAAGATATATCTATACATTTCCTTTGAGAGTTAAAGGCAGCAGAGGTGAGAATGCTGAAACCAGTTTTCAGGTTTCAGATGAATGGAGGCTTTTTTCTGAGGAATACATGAAAATGCTGATCATGACAGATCAGCCAGAGGAAAAACTTTATTCCAAAAATGTTCTTGTCACATGTTCTGCAGACAAAAATAAAATATATCTGGAGCAATCAGTCAGTCTTTCTTGTGTTGTTGATAACAAAGGAGACAAATCTTTGACAAGACTTGATATTTGTCTGAATGATGAATGCACCAGTACAAAGATTGCTCAAAAAGGAACAGCAACATTTGATTACACAAAAACATTTGAAACTCTGGGAATGAAAACCCTTGTTTTCAAAGCAGAAAATGCATTGGTTGAGAAATCATATTACACTGTGATTGATGTGCAGGACAAGCCTGCAATTGAAATCACAGAATTAACTTATCCTGATTATATTGCTTATGACGAGCAGTCAGAAATAAGTTTTCTTATTAAAAAAAGCTCTACATCTGTTCCAATGAATATAAGAATCAGTCTTGAGCATGACTTGATTAATCAGGATTGGAAACTGTTGGATTTAACAAAACCTCATAATTTCAGAATAATATTAAAGGGAAAAAGCCTAAAACTTAATAAGAATGATTTTAAGATAAATATTGCTTATGAAGACCTCCAAGGCAAGCAATTTAACATAGAAGAAGACTTTTCAATCACCTTAAAAGACCCTGATTTTTTTCAGAAAATAATGATTTGGCTGAACATTGCAGAGTATACAATTGAAGGATGGTTTGGCAGTGATTAGCAATTGATTGAAAGCAATATTGCAATCAATTTAATCAACGACATAAATCGTTAATATTATATACTAGTTGATTCTTTAATATTAGTACAATGAAATCCGCACAAATAAAAGAACGAGAATTGATAATAAAGTTACACAATGAAAGCAAAAATCAAGAATTGATTGCTTCA
>JAHJQO010000006.1 GCA_018819305.1 Nanobdellota archaeon | reverse complement strand
TATAAAAGAAAAAGCATAAAATGAAACATTCTAAAAACAAAAAGTTACTTTTTCCAAGAAAAAAGTAACTTTTTCAATAAAAATACGAATCCTTCCTATTAAACCACAAAAGAATACAAAATCATTTAATGGATGGAGCTGTTAGAACAAAAACCTTTATAAACCGTTACTTTTTCTCCTCAATAGTATGATACAAATATTAGCATTTAATAAATGGGACTGTTCAGGTATAAAAGTAAAAGACCCTGGATTGATTAAATATATTAATGTAAATCCAGTCATTGTTCCAGTAACAGGAGCAAGATATGCAGGCAACAGATTCCATAAATCAAAACTTTTCATAGTTGAAAGACTTATCAACAAAGTCATGACACCTGGACACAAAGGTAAGAAACATTTTAGGTCAAGTGGCCATTGCACTGGCAAAGGTGCAGGTTCTGCAAGAATTGTTGAAGAAGCATTAAAAATTATTGAGGCAAAGACCAAGAAAAACCCTATTGAAGTACTGGTTCAGGCAATTGAAAATGCTGCTCCAAGAGAAGAAATCATAACCATTGAATATGGTGGTGCTCGTTATCCTAAATCTGTTGAATGCGCGCCTCAGAGAAGAATTGACACAGCACTCAAGTTCTTTGTGCAGGGTGCATATCATAAAGCATTTAATTCAAAGATAAGCGCAGAGCAAAGCCTTGCAAAAGAAATAATCGCAGCATTCAACATGTCTAATGATTCATTAGCAATTTCTAAGAAGTTTGAAGTCGAAAGACAGGCAGATGCTTCAAGATAAATAAAAAAATAAATATTTTTTTTGGGAATTACGTACAACTAAAGCTTTTTTTAGCTTTATGTTGTACTGACATGCATTTTACGAGATTTTGAGAGTGAAGCGGGCGAAAATCTCCACTGGACATTCTTGCGTAGGGTTTATAAATAAAAACATTCTGCTTATTAATTAATGAATGAAAAGAACAAACTCGTGGTTTTTCAAGATAGGAAAATCAGGCGAATCTGGCATAATAATGAATGGTATTTCTCAGTAGTTGATGTTGTTGCAGTTTTAACAGATAGTCCAACACCAAGGCAGTACTGGGGCAAGATTAAAGACAGGGAATTTAAGGCTTTTGAACTGTCCCCAATTTGGGTACAGTTGAAATTAGAAGCACCAGATGGAAAACTTAGAGAAACAGATTGTGCTAATACTAAATCTCTTTTTAGAATAATCCAATCAATTCCTTCTAAAAGAGCAGAACCATTTAAGCAATGGTTAGCACAGGTTGGTTATGAGAGAATTGAGGAGATTGAGAATCCTGAGCTTGGTCAGGATAGAATTAAGGAATATTATGAGCTTAAAGGTTATCCAAAGGAATGGATTGACAAAAGGCTTCGTGGAATAGTAATAAGACAGGAATTAACAGATGAGTGGAAAAACAGAGAGATTAAAACAGAAAAAGAATTCTCAATACTAACTAATGAGATTAGTAAAGCTACATTTGGTAAAACAGTTGGTGAATACAAAGAGTTCAAAAAAATACAGAAGAAAAACCAGAACTTAAGAGATCATATGACTGACTGGGAACTTATTCTTACAATGATAGGTGAGAAGGCAACAACCGACATTACGATAGAAAAAAATTCTCAAGGATTTATTGAATGCAAAGAATCTGCTAATAAAGGCGGGAACATCGCAAAGCGAACAAGAAAAGATATAGAGAAAAATATTGGAAAAAGTGTAATTTCTAAAGAAAATTATCTACCTAAAAGAAAAACTAGAAAGAAATTAAATTAAAGACTTGTTTTTTTATGAAAAATTATCACAATTTATTCTTAGAATAAATCTTCAATATTAACAATTGGCTTTCTTATCTTCTCAGCTTCATCAAAAGCTATTCTTGGACATGCAGTATTGACAAAGCACTCTACAAATGGAAAGTTCTCTAGCTCTGCGAAATCTATTGTGTCGAACATTAAGAAGTAGAATTTTTTTTCAGGAAACTTTTTTTCAAGCGTCTGGGCTTGTTTTAATTTATTCTGTCCTGGCTTGGTGCTCACCAGAACTCCGATTTCTTTGCTTGCCATGAATTTCATTAGAGCTCCTTTTTGCTTTTTTTTCATGTCATTAATTTCTTTTTCCTCAAGCTTAAAAAACTTTTTTGAAAAAGGATTAAAGGCAAAGACAGGCTTAGAGTTTTTCAACAATAATGCCTTTGGATGAAACATTCCATCTCCAATATATAAGAATGCGTCAAAGTCTTGTTTAAACTCTTTGATATTGCAGCCAAGCAATTGTCCAGCATGCTTTGTGTGCTCTGTTTTGAGAAGCAAAACTTTTTTTTGTTTTTTTTCAAGTTTCTTTTTAATATTATCAACACTGTCAAGAAACTGCACTGTTGTGAACAAAACTATCTTGTTTGGAAGTTTATCTATTAGTTCATCAGGAAGTTTAATTTTTCCCTTGTATCTTGCTTCTATGAAAAATGTCTTCATGCTAAGAAAGAAAAAGAATTAATTTAAAACTGTTTTGGATTAACCACACTACGTTAATCATTAAGGCATTCTTTAAACTCAGGATATCTTTCAAAGAAATCCATATTATCATTATAAGAATATTTCTTACCTGAAAAGCAGAATTTTAAAAAGTTTCTTAGATATCTTTCTGAAACAGGACCATAATCAACATCAGAAGATCTAATTTCATTAAGATTCATTACTGAATTGGAGGCAGGCTTAATGTATTCCTTGTTTCCACAGCAACCTTTGTATATTCCCACGTCAATGAACTCTTTTGCTAGATCACCCCACCAACTTTCTGCTGTTTCTATGTCTGGTGCGCAGTTTGGTCCGTCTGGCGTGTGAGGAGCACCTCCTGATTTAGCAACCACATAAATTTCTTCATCTTTAAGACCAAAAGCATGCCCTATAAGGTGTGTGAATAAGGTTCCATAACTCTCAGAGTTGTCTTTGTTTAGTCTTTTTGAAACACTAAAAAAAACTCCTGAATTTTTTAACCTGGCAACATTAGCCCATGATTCAAATTCTTGCCTTGATAAAACAATCACTTTAAATCTCTTAACATTTATTTTTTGGAGGTAATTATTGATTTCTTCTGAGCAGCGAAGACTTGGTTTTCTCAGGTTTTCAGTTTCTACAACACAAATCTCTTTCTCATTCATAGGATTAATTTTGTAAATGTTGAAATTATTATATGAACCCCAAGGCTCTCTTTTTTTCAATTCACTCATTAAAAAAATTATGTCATTATCAAAAGCTTCCTGAGATTCATACCTGTCAGCATAGAAGATAAGATTCAAGCCTCTTGACAAATCCTCTTCCTCATTAAATTCTGCCTGACCAGATTTTAAAAGATTAAAAGCTAAAACAATAAGTAACATGAATAGAATACCAACTGCAAAAGAGATGATGATATTTCTATTAATTAATTTTCTCTTTTTCTTGCTCATATTATTCATTCAATTGCAAAGTATATCTAATTAGCAGGACCAATCCATTCAACAAGAATGTAACCACCACTTCCGGCTCCACCATTTCCAGCTTGTCCTCCTGGGTAATATGCTCCTCCTCCACCTCCAGCACCATAGCCAGTTCCTGCAGCACCATTACCCCCGGTGGCAGCTCCTCCATTACCTCCGTTTCCCATAGCAGAGGCTCCTCCTCCACCTCCACCTCCAAGGCCTCCTGTCGGTGCACCTGCTGCCAGTCCCTTAGTGTGAAAAAGGTTAGATCCGCCATGCTGACCACTATCACCTGCTTCACTTCCACCACCACCACCCGCACCACCAATTGCATAACTAGTTAGGTGGATAGGATCGGCACCGTTTCCAGTACCACCAGCACCTCCCAGGTTCTGTCCTCCATATCCGCCTCCATTACCACCCAGACCTGCTGCAGCAGTCCAGACGCCGCCGCCAAATTTACCACCTTCTGCAACTAGTGAACCAAAAGATGTATTTCCACCACTAGTTCCGTTCATTGAAGCGCCACCATTACCTCCTGCTCCACCAGAACCTGCAGCACCAACAGTAACTGTAACATCACCTGATACTTCTACAGGATAGCGATAGTACTTCATACCAGCACCGCCTCCACCACCACCATCTTGGTTTCCCCAACCATCTCCGCCGCCTCCGCCGCCTCCACCACCAATCATGGTGACCCAGACAAGAGTTACGCCGTTAGGTTGGTTCCAGGTGCCGCTTGAAGTAAAGCTTTCAGATCGAGATTTTGAAATATTATCATAAATAGCTTGCTGTCCAGCAAACAAACTACTACTCATTGAAGCAGAGTCAGTGTTAGCACCTATTTCTGTGTCTATGTATCCTTTGATGGTTGCGATGTCTGCTCCTGCGAATCCTATGCTGTCTGTTAGGAATCCTGCTTCTGATGCTCCTATTGCATCTGCTGCTATTTTTGCTGCTGTTATTGCGTCGTTTGCTATTACTACTCCTGAGGTTCCTGTGTCGTCGAGGATTGCTGCTATTTCTGTGTCTATGTATCCTTTGATGGTTGCGATGTCTGCTCCTGCGAATCCTATGCTGTCTGTTAGGAATCCTGCTTCGGATGCTCCTATGGCGTCGGCTGCTATTTTGGCTGCTGTTATGGCGTCGTTTGCTAGTACTACTCCTGAGGTTCCTGTGTCGTCGAGGATTGCTGCTATTTCTGTGTCTATGTATCCTATGATTGTGTTTTGGTTTGCTGCTGTTGCGTCACCAAAAGCAGAGCTGTCCATACCATCTAGTGTGTCTGCGTCTAGACCTCCTCCGCTTCCTTCTGCTGTGAATGTTAGTCCGTGGACGTTTGTTGTTGCTTGGCTGTGGGTGTATGCTGTTCCTAGGTTGGTTATGTTGGTTGTTGTTGGTATTGTGTATCCTGCTGTTAGGCTTAGTGCTAGTGTTCCGCTTGTTGTTATTGGTGTTCCGCTTATGCTTAGTCCTGTTGGTACTGTCATTGCTACGCTTGTTACGCTTCCTCCTCCTGTTCCTGCTCCTATTGCTGTTCTGAAGTCGGCTGCGTTTAGTGCGTCTGCTGTGTTGTTGGCGTTTATTCTTAGGAATGTTATTGCTGAGGGGTTGGTTAAATTAAATAGGTTGCTTCCGATAGTGGTGGCTCCTAGGCTTGTTCTTCCTGTGCTTGCTGTTAGTCCGGTTGATCCTCCGTCCCATTTTAGTCTGTCGGTGTAGGCTGTGTCCCAGTTTGTGTTTTCTGTTGTGCTTACGTGGACTGAGTCTCCTCCTGCTATTTGGCTGTGTGTGTATGCTGTTCCTAGGTTGGTTATGTTGGTTGTTGTTGGTATTGTGTATCCTGCTGTTAGGCTTAGTGCTAGTGTTCCGCTTGTTGTTATTGGTGTTCCGCTTATGGTTAGTCCTGTTGGTACTGTCATTGCTACGCTTGTTACGCTTCCGCTTCCGTCTCCTGTTCCTGCTCCTATTGCTGTTCTGAAGTCGGCTGCGTTTAGTGTGCTTGCTGTGTTGTCTGCGTTTATTCTTAGGAATGTTATTGCTGAAGGGTTGGTTAAATTAAATAGGTTGCTTCCGATAGTGGTGGCTCCTAGGCTTGTTCTTCCTGTGCTTGCTGTTAGTCCGGTTGAACCTCCGTCCCATTTTAGTCTGTCGGTGTATGCTGTGTCCCAGTTTGTGTTTTCTGTTGTGCTTACGTGGACTGAGTCTCCTCCTGCTATTTGGCTGTGGGTGTAGGCTGTGTCCCAGTTTGTGTTTTCTGTTGTGCTTACGTGTACTGAGTCTCCTCCTGCTATTTGGCTGTGTGTGTATGCTGTTCCTAGGTTGGTTATGTTGGTTGTTGTTGGTATTGTGTATCCGCTTGTTAGGCTTAGTGCTAGTGTTCCGCTTGTTGTTATTGGGCTTCCGCTTATGGTTAGTCCTGTTGGTACTGTCATGGCTACGCTTGTTACGCTTCCTCCTCCTGTTCCTGCTCCTATTGCTGTTCTGAAGTCGGCTGCGTTTAGTGTGTCTGCTGTGTTGTCTGCGTTTATTCTTAGGAATGTTATTGCTGAGGGGTTGGTTAAATTAAATAGGTTGCTTCCGATTGTGGTGGCTCCTAGGCTTGTTCTTCCTGTGCTTGCTGTTAGTCCGGTTGATCCTCCGTCCCATTTTAGTCTGTCGGTGTATGCTGTGTTTCCGTAGTCTCCTCTGTATGCTGTTGTGCTGCTTGTTCCTAGGTTTGTTCCTATTGCGTCTGCTCCTATGTTTATTGTTCCTATGCTTCCTGCTGTTCCTGCGTGGCTTACTACATTTAGTGTTGGGTTTATTGTTGCTGTTCCTGTTTGTGTCATTCCGTCTCCTGCTGTTACGCTTGTTACAGTTCCTGTTCCGCTTCCCATTTGGCTTAGGCATTGTCCTCCTTCTATGCAGATGTCTCCTCCTGAGGTATTGATGTCGCCTGCTGTTCTGAGATTGTTTGAATCATCTATTGTTACTGCGCTGTTTTGCAATACATTTCCTCCTGCTCCATTCCATCTTGCTATTGCATTGTCTGTTGATGATGCAGGGCCTGTTACGTTTGCTCCTCCGAGTGCGCTTGGACAATTAGTTCCATTTGCCAAACAAATCGCACTGCCGCCGATAGTCGCTGTTCCGCTCTGAATATATAGTGCTCCAGTAATATTCAGATTAACTGTGTCTGCGCCGTCACCAAGATATATCATGCTTGTTGTTCCAGTTAATGTATTAATATATATGTGACCTAAACTTTGGATTGATAATGCATTGCTGGTTCCAATAATCTGATTATTGCTTCCTGCAGCTTGGACTCCATCTCCTCTTACATCAAGGTCTACTCCTGAAAAAATAACATCTTCTACACTCAGATTGCCGCTTATATTCAGATTACCTGTTATTTCTGAATCACCAGTTTGCTCAACATATAATGTGTCGTGGCCAGGATCATTTGCAGCAATTACAATTGATAGTGTTATAATTAACATCATCAAAATCATAAATGCTTTTTTCCAAGTTGTTTTTTCTTTTCTCATTCTATTGTTTCTCTTTGCTGAATCAGGTTTCCTTTAATATGCAAGTCTCCTGTGTTTCTGTCAAAATATGCCAGGTTTACATTTCTCTTATTTTGAATTACAAATGCATTAGGTGTTGGAGTCAGGAAGAAATCTTCTTCATATAGTACTCCTGTAAGATGTAAGTTTCCGTTATCTGAGTCTATCCATGCAATAGGAACATCTTCATAATCTTCATTCGTCATAGTTACTTTGAAATCATTTCTTTCAGGGTCTAGTATTGAATTATCTATTAGATCTCCTTTGATTATCATATTACCCAGAGCAGTTATTCTTGCACTGTTTCCTCTATTATTATCTTTTAAAAACACATTTTCCAAGACAAAGTATTTTTCTTCTTTTCCTTCGATACATTCAGGAGGTCTTAAATTTGGATCTGGATTACTGCAAGGGTCTGTTAGCACTATTTCTTCTGCTGGTGCAGTTTCATTCAGCTCTGCTGGATGTTCAGAAACGTTTGTTTCTGTTGCATTTGTCTCATTAATTGTTTGATTTATTTCAGGTATGGTTTGGTTTGTCTGGTTGGTTTCTTCAATTACAACTTCTGTAATTGTGATTTGGAAGGTGTTGCTGGTTGTTAGTTTGTCTCCGTCTGTTGCATAGATGTATGCAATATATATTCCTGGTGTCTCTGAACTGATTGTCAGTACTTCTTGCTCGAATTCTGAAGTTATTTCAGCTATCTCATTCAGGTCATAGGCTACTAAGTCTCCGTCAGCATCTGTAAAGTATTCATCCAGATTCAAGGTTGCTGTTTGTGTTGTTGTAATTGTTATGTCAGGTATTGTTTGTGTTTGTTCTGGTGCATTGTTTTCTTTGTTTTGAACTACTATTATCTTAGTTATTGTTAATGTGCTTCCTTCTTCCAGTTCAACTATTAAGACAGGATTGCTGTTTTCATTTAGGTTGCATGTGTCTGTGCACAATGCTTCAAAAGTATAAATTTCTGTGGTTGTCTCTTCTGAAATTGTTTCATTTGTCGTGTTTGTTGTATCTGGTATTGTGGTGTTTGTTTCATTTATTGTCTGATTAATGACTGTGAAGTTGGTTTCTAATCTTATTATGTCATTTGTTAATACTATTATGCCGACAACTTGATGCTCTCCAATGTTTTCAGTCAGATATGTGTCTCCTTCAAGTTTTTGTGTTTCTCCACCATAAGATACATAGATTGATTTATTTTCAGCTTCGGGTATTATTGTTATTGTTGCTGTTTCTCCTAATGCATACTCTATTTTATCTGTATTAATTTCATATTCTGGTTCTTCTGCTATAACAAGTCCAGTAATCAGGCTTTCTTCTTGCTGATTAATAATGTTAGCAATAAGATATTCTATATCTCCAACTCTGAGTTTGACTGTTGCGCCTGTTCCGTCTAAGATTCCGCTTATTTTCAGGCTTGTGACATTGGAAATATTAAGTGGTGTTTCTGTGTAATGGTCAAATACTCTGTTATAATCTATGCTTTCCTGCACTTCTCTATCAAATGTTGTAAATCCTGTGAGTGCGTCTGGTGTCGTATAAAGAATTCCTACAATGACAAGCAGGACAAGCACGATTGCTGCTGCGCTAAAGGTTAGGGCTGTTTTCTTTTTTCTTTGTTCATGTTCTCCCTGTTTTATTTTGATTTTTTCTTCTATTATTTTGTTGTCTATGTATTTGATAATTTCTTCCTTGTGCTTTCCATTAAGTTTCTCGTCGACCAAGACATGGTATTCTATTCCGTCTATCTGGTGGGTCCTGAGCTTTTCATCTAATTCATTTGTAAACCTAATTACTTCTTTCCTGGTCTCTTCCAATTTTTGTATATTTTCTTCAGGCTTCAGAAAAGCTTTTTGCTTTTCTGGATCAACAAATTGTTTATTTGTTTGCTTCATTTTTTGATTTTGAGTTTTTTAGCTGTTTGCAGAGTTTCTTCTGCTTCTTTGATTTTTCTCAGAGCGTTTTTTTCAAAATGAGAAACTGCAGCTTGGCTTATTTTGAGTTTTTTGCTTACTTGTATCTGTATTAATCCTTCTGCTCTTAGTTTTAGAACTTGTATTTCTTTTTCTGTAAGCATGCTCTTATAACCTTTCTAAGTTATATAACTTATTATATTTATATATAAACTTTTCGTTTTGTTTTTTTAATTCGAAGTCAGTATAATGCTTAAATATTATATAAGTTATTATCATTATATATAAATGTTTTGGTTTATCTATTCAAACTGAAATTTTTCAAACTATTCCGAATTATTTATATATCCCTTAAATTATCAATATTTTAGATGGCTGAGTTAAAAAGAGGTTTTGGCTTTTGGACCATTCTGGCATTGTTGCTAACAGCAATGGTAGGCACTGGAATGTTCTTTGGAACATCACTGGGTGCTGCCAGAGTGGGCAATGCAGTTCTTATTGCATGGGTTCTTGTTATTCTTCTCAGCCTCTATGTAGCTGGATGCTTTGGAGAACTTGTAGCTTTGTTTCCAAAAGCAGGAGGAGTCTATGAGTATTCAAAACAAGCATATGGCAGATTTGTTTCTTTTCTTGTAGGATGGGTAACATGGCTTATGGCTACAATTGGAATGATAGTAACAATCATAGCTGCTTTGGATTATTTGTTTCCTGCAGCTGCTCTTCAGACCTCTATTTTTGGAATTGATTTAAAGATTGTTGTTGCTATAATAATAATTCTTGTACTAAATTTTATTGCTTTTCTGGGAGTGGATGCAAGTGCTGCTATCTTGATGATATTTGCATTAATTACAATGGGCGTATTGGTTTCAATCATAGTTCCTGGTATTTTTGATTTTCAATTTAACAATTTAACACCATTATTCACAGGACCGTTCATACTCATATTTGCAGCCATGTTTTTTATGCTTGAAGCCCTGATGGGCTGGGAAGAAGCATCTTTTTTAGCAGAAGAAACCAAGAACCCTGAAAAAATAATTCCCAGAGCATTAATTATTTCCACACTCATTGCAGGAGTTCTTACAATTTTAGTTGCAGCTGTTTCATTAAATCTTATTCCCTGGGCAAGACTGGCAAACTTGCCAGCACCAATACAATCAGTTTCTGCATTATTATTTGGAGCAGGAGGAGCAAGATTAATTAGCTGGGGAATTGTGCTGTCCTTGATTGGCGCCGCAGCAGGAGTTATTATTTCAACTCCAAGACTTATTTTGGGCATGGCTCGTGATAAATTATTCATTGCCCAGCTTGCAGCAGTTCATGAAAAAAGAAGAACTCCTCATAAAGCCATAATATTTCAGACAATTGTTGCTATCCTTATATTGTTGTTGACAGCAGGCAATTATGAAGCTTTGCTTAGTTTATTTACGCCAACAGCTCTTTTGGTTTATATTGCTGTTCTGCTTTCAGTCACAATTCTCAGATTCAAAATGCCAAATGCTAAGAGACCTTTCAAAGTTTTTTTCGGAAAAATAGGTCCGATAATTGTTTCATTGGTTTATCTTGGAGTAATTGTTGTATGGGCATATTTTGAAGGCGGAGCCTTGTCAGTTTTAGGCAGGATGGTTTCACTTATTCTGTTTGGCATTCCAATTTATCTGCTGTTAATATTCTTTTATAATCCGGATGCAATAGTTGGGTTTTCAAATTATTTTGCAGGCCTCACCCTTTGGATGGAAAACATACTCCTGCCAAAGCATATAAGAAAAAAAATAGTAGATTTATTTAAGGATATGGAAGGAAAGTATTTGCTTGAATATGGCTCGGGTGTTGGCACATTAACCATGCATCTTGCACAAGAAGTTGGTCCAAGAGGAAAAATCTACGCTACTGACATGAGCCATAGAAATGTAAAAATCCTGAAAAAAAGACTGGCTAAGAATTTTATAAGCCATGTTGAAGTTATTCATGACCCTCACCAAGTTAACAGAATTCATCCTGATGTCAAGGATATTGATGCAGTGTTTAGTGTTGGAATGATGAGTTATATGCAGGATTATCAGAAAATACTATTGCAGATGAATCGTTTGCTGCCAGAAGGCGGAAGAATCTGCTTTGTAGATTATATTAATTTCTTTAAGTTCCTTCCAGATGCGCCATGGATATCAAACCGTGAAATGCTGAGAACAATTTTTAGAAAAGCAGGTTTCTCAGTAAAAATAGAAAGGAAACGCGGCATCTTATGGAATTATTTGTTTGTTTATGGAATCAAATCAGAACGAGATGTGCCGATGATTTAGAATTCTTTTGCATTATTCCAGTGATGCATGAATATTTGTTCAAACATATTTTTTAATGTGGGGTTTTGTATGAAAACACCATAGGGTTGGTCTTGATCTAATGAATATATTATTATTTTATCGTCAAACACTGCAAATGATGAGTTAATATTATTAACAAAATCGCTTTGCTTAGCATATCTTTGCAGTTTTTTGTTTGTGCTCCATGTTTTTAGCTTTGTTTTTGAATCAATCATTAGTTTTATAGGAATCTTTTTTTCTGCTCTTTTAAGTGCATAGTTTTGCCAGTAATAATCTTTGAAAAGATTTATGTGTTGTTTAATATTTGCCAGCCAGAGTATTTCTGTTTTTGAAAGAAGAGTAAGATTGAATAAGTTTTTGAGCCCTGGGATTCCTATGAATGATTCACTGAAAATCTCTGGTTTTTTCATTGATTTTATTTTTTCTAAATCAGGCAGGATTTGCAAAAAGCTTTCTTCTTTTTCCTTTAGTCTGCTTAATAATATTTTTGGATCTACAGCAGAGTATATTTTCCTCTTTCCTCTTTTTGATGCAGATATTTGACCTTTTCGTTCCATCTTGTTCATCATGTCATAGACTGTTTGCCTTAGAATTCCTGTGTCATCTGATACTCTTTGCTGTGAAGAAGAGCCTTTTTTCAGAAGATAAATATATATTTCTGCTTCTATTTGCTTGAAACCTATTTCCTGCAAGGTGTTGTTGTAGTCCACATATTTTTCTTTAGCTTTGTTCTATTTAAAGCTTTCTTAAATAAGTAAGAAAATTACTTAAAAATAATATATATGTTAACTACTATTAAGTGGTTATTAAACTAAGGAGATGAGAAAAAATGAAAAAAAGAAACAAAACAAATTGCGATGGGCTGAAATTGAGCCGTTGGTATAAACTATTCAAATCTGCCGATACATTGAATGAATTCATCTGTCAGTACAAGAGGAAAGGAATCAAAGAAGTAGATGTGGAAGTTCATTTTTATCCCTGGTATATGAGTTATGTAATCTCTCTTGATCCGACCTTAAAGAGTTACATATGTTCTGATGGTTACGAGGAGTACAAATCTGATGAAAGTGTAATGGGTCATCTTGAAGCAAAATATGCTTCTTTAGAAACCAAAAAAAATGTATTGATTGATGCAGGAACAAAAAGGGCATTAGAAATAGCGGAGAAGATGCAAGAACACGGTCTTGAGGTTACAGTCAGAGGAAGAAAATTTGAAGACTACAAAACAAACGAAATAAAGTGAAGATAAAAGAATCAAAGAGAAAACTGTTTGATATCTTCTGACTCATCTTATCCGGATATTCAAGTAATTTAAAATATGCTTCTGCGCATTCTTTGCAGTAGCACTAGTTTTTTTTATTTTTAAATTTTATTGAAAATGACCCGAATAACAACAAGAATAACATTATATAATAGCAATATATATAAAGTCTCAATTCGTTCTGGTTTTAAATGGCTAAATATAGAAAACCGCCTGTGGAAGACGAAGTTGTAAGAGTAAGACTTCCCAGAAATGAAGAATCTCTTGGGATTCTAAACAGAAGACTTGGCGGAAGCAGGTGCGAAGTCAGATGTCTTGATGGCAAGACCAGAATTTGCAGGATTCCAGGCAGGCTCAAGAGAAGACTTTGGGTAAGAGAAGGAGATATTGTTCTTGTTGAGCCATGGGAGTATGGCGGAGACGCAAAAGGAGACATCATTTACAAATACAGACCTCTACAAGTTGATTGGCTGAGAAAAAACGGCCATTTAGATAAGCTTGAAGAAATGGATGAATTCTGACTTGAGAATAGAAACATTTTTATATTGTTTTTTCTTTCCATTTTTTTATGTCAAAAGAAATATGGTTTAGATACGATCTTAATGATATTGTTCTTGAAGAACAGGATAATATTACGCATTCTCATTTTGATAAAGATATTCATATATTAACTCAAATAGGGCATGCTTACTATGCTTTAGAAAAGAAATATGATGATGTTTCAATTAATTTTTCCAGACATCCAAGGGACGTTTTTTTGCATAGCAAAAACAAGGAAAGTTTAGAGAATGCTTTTCGTGATTTTATAACTATTGCAGGAACACCTTCTTATACGTTTACTCCCAATAAAAGAATAATAAAAAAAGTTTTAAAAGAGTTTGGCTTGAAGACCAAAAGTAAACTTTCAGATCTTTTTATCGTATATACTGTTGTACCTGATAAAACTTAAGGATTATAATTGCTCTCAATCGGCGAGGGCCTTACTTTTTTCTTTTTATGTTTTTTTGCTTTTAATTTTATAGGCTTATTTTCCTTCTTCTTAGAATCTTTAATATCATCAATAATTATAACAATTGCAAGCCAAATCACGCCAATGCAAATAACTGAGTCTGCAATATTAAACACAGGCCAGAACTTGAAATCTATGAAGTCAACTACAAATCCTCTGAAAACCCTGTCAATAAGATTTCCAATAATGCCTGCAACAATCAGAACTACTGGAAGTGCATGTTGTTTTTTCATCTTGTCTGCAAGCAGCATGATAAGACCAAGAACAATAATACTCACCCAGGCCAATAGAACATT
Source organism: Nanobdellota archaeon (assembly GCA_018819305.1). Taxonomy (GTDB): domain Archaea; phylum Nanobdellota; class Nanobdellia; order Woesearchaeales; family SM23-78; genus SM23-78. The sequence goes on along the minus strand of JAHJQO010000006.1, from coordinate 36,959 downwards.
GTTGTTCTGAAATATTCCAAAACTAGCACCAGTATTTGTAATGTAATGAAAACTTACAATGCCAAGGTCAACAAAAAACTTCTTGGATTCAATAAAGAACTTAAGCACTTGGTCTAGTACAATCAGAGCAATAAGAATGATTGTGTTTCTGAGGAATGCTTTCATGCTTTAGAATAAGTTAATTGAGAATAAAAAGTTTTCTATCGATTCAATAACTCCACTTGTCCTTATTAATATGAGGGTCTCCTTCTGCAAGTCTTTCAAGCCTTTTCAGTCGCTGGCTCATTGAATCGAGCTCTGCTTTGATTGCATCAAGCTTGGCACTGATTATTTCCATGTCTTTTCCAAGATTTATTTCACTCAGGTTTTGCTGAGAACCCATTCCTGTGGCTGACCTTTCCTGTTGATTCACTTTTTCAAATCCAAAAGCTTCTGGAGAATAACTGCCTGAAGAACTTGGCTGGCCGGGCATTCCAGGTGTTGTCTGAGGTGGCATTCCCATTGGGCTTCCGAAGTCAGGGCTTCCCATGGGGTCATTCATGCCAGGGCTTCCGCTTCCAAAACTTTTGTCAAAGTCATCCAGTCCTAGGTCATCATTCTTTTTCCCTAGAAACTTACTAAAAATACCCATCATATACCTCTTTTTTTATTTATTTACTATTATTCTATGTTTTAATATAAAAACTTTACTCTTAACGATTTAATTACGCCCAGGGCAGGTATTTGCTTATCTTAAAACTTATGCTCTCAGGATAAATCTTTAAATCGCCTGTCTTTAGATTTTTAGTTAAATCACCTGTCTCTTGCTTGTTAAAAAATATGTTTATAATCAGCCCTGCGAAGATGTATCCTTTGAAGGTTTCTTCAGTGCCATATATCTCTTTGAAGTTTTCTTTTAATCTGTCAATATTCATGTCATAGTTTTCCTGTGATTTTTGAGCTAAAATAAGAAATGGATCTTCACTCCATATCATGCTGAGCAAATCTTCCTGATCTAAATTAGCGCCCAGGTTTATGTTGTATGGCTTGTCAAGAAGATTTGATTTCACAATGAATATCTTGTTGTTATTATTAAGCAGAGATTTATAATCTTTAGCTTCTATATTTTTTTCAAACTCTTCAAGCTCATCTTTTGTAAAATAATTAACACTCTCCATGGTCAGATTATCACTTGTAATAGGTTTTAGCATAACAGCTGTTGAAAGCTTGTTATTTTCATATAAAAAAAAAGTATTGTTGTTTTTTTCAAAACCAGTTCTTACATCCATCATGTCTTTGTAAGACAGTATTGTCAGGAAAACTAACACTACAACAATCAACAAGATGACTTTAGTTATAATTTTCACAGTCTTGGTGAGAAATTTTGTAGCAAAATAAATAATCACAACTGCTACAATAATAAGAAGCAGAATTTCAATGTTCATTTTTCACCTTATTTATTCCTTTGGAAACTGTTTTTATAAAGTTTTTCTATTCACGTTGGGGTATTTTCAAAAAAATTTATAAGTATTGAATATGATATCTTATTTTGTTATGCCTGAACACGGCAGAATTCATTTTTTTGAATATGTCGACCTTTACAAAGTGATTCCTGACAAAGAGATTCTGGATGACATGGATAAATTACAAAAAGTTTTTAGAGAGGCAGGTTTTGCTGTCAGAGCTGTAAAGAGAAAAGGCTTGTTTTGGAACTACCTTTTAATCAATGGCATCAAAACCAGCGATAAGAATGCTGTTTATGTATGATTTATGATGTTTCTTGATTTATTATTCTGTTTTTTTTCAATTTTTTATTAATTTCCGAAAACTTTAAATACTAGTTATGAATACATATTCATTATTAGTTATGAATTTATATTCATTTACAAGAAAACCAAGAAACAAATAAAAAATAAAATTTGGAGGCGATAAATATGCCGGGAAGAGATGGAAGCGGACCTCAAGGCGAAGGTTCTTTATCAGGTCGAGGCTTAGGACCCTGTGGAAGCGGACTTGCCAGAGGATTCAGAGGAGGCCAGAGAAGAGGCTTTGGAAGAGGACTTGGAAGAGGAGTATGTTTTGATGGATTGGATAAGGAAGCTCAGAAGAAAATCCTGCAAGATCATAAAAAAGAAATTGAAGAAAAAATAGCTGAATTAGACAAATAATAGATTTTTCTTTTTTTCTTTTATTTCTTTTTCAATTTTTCTTTTCTTTTTTTCAAAAAAACAAAAGATTTTTAATGAATACATATTCCTAATTAATCATGGTAAGACCCAGATTGCATCGAAGAGTGTGTCATCATCCTTTTCATACATTTTTCAAGCCGGCAGGGATAAAAAGTGACGAGCTTGAACAAATCATTCTGACAATAGATGAACTTGAAGCCGTCAGGTTAAAAGACTTGCAAGGCTTTGAACAGGAGAAAGCTGCAGGAGAAATGAATATCTCCCAGCCAACTTTTCACAGGCTGTTATCTAGTGCAAGGAAAAAAATAGCAGAAGCATTGATTAATGGAAAAGCCCTAAAAATTGAAGGTGGAGACTTTAATCTAAATAAAAAATGTGTTTGCAAAAGGCATCAAAGAGGTAAAAGATGAATGTTTTAATCTGGATTATCCTTGCAACCGTTGCTAACGGTCTGATTGCTTTAACAGGAGTATTTTCTCTGTGGATAAAAGATAAGGTTTTCAATAAAATAATTATGGTTCTTGTGGCTTTTTCCGCAGGAGCATTGTTAAGCGGAGCATTTTTCCATCTTTTGCCAGAAGCATTAGAAGAACTTCCTGCCATGACTGTTTTTGGTATTATGATGATTGGTTTTATTATGTTTTTTATTATTGAAAAATTCCTGCACTGGCATCACTGTCACAAGCACGGAGAAAAATGCAAGGTACATCCCATTTCTTATTTGATACTTATTGGGGATTCTGTTCATAACTTTATCGACGGCATAATAATTGGTGTTAGTTTCATGGTTAATATTCATTTTGGTATTATAACCACACTTTTGATTATGGGGCATGAACTTCCCCAAGAACTAGGTGATTTTGGCGTGCTTGTTTATGGTGGATTCAGCAAGACAAAGGCACTGGTTTGCAATCTTATCTCTCAGCTTGTTTCTGTAGTTGGAGGAATTGTAGGATATATTTTTGCATCACATATAGAAGGAGTTGTTCCTTATATCCTGCCATTTGCAGCAGGAGGCTTTATATATATTGCGGCATCTGACCTGATTCCTGAACTGCACAAAGAATCCAATCTTAAGAAATCAATGATGTCATTTGTTTTTTTCCTGATAGGAATAGGATTTATGTTTTTGCTTAAGTTTTTATTTCACCATTAATTATTTACTTTCGAAATAATGATAAACTTTAAAAATAAGTAGAAATGACAAGGATTAAAAAATGAAAAAACAATTATTAATTATTCCATTGTTGTTTATATTATTTATAATTCCATTTGTTTCTGCTGAAGAACCACATGATTTTCATGCAGATATTCCTATTTGCGGTGTTTATTTCACAGGTGTTAATTGTCCTCATTGTGAAAAAGCAGCACCTACAATTGAAGAAGTACTGAATAATACACCTAATCTTGTTTTAATTAAGTACGAAGTTCAGCAGAATTCACAAAACATGCCTTATCTTAATACATATTCTACTACTTATGGAACAAGACCTGGTTTTCCTATGATTATTTTTAATAAAGATGTTATTATTAGGGGAGATATACCTATTATTGAGGGTTTAGAAGATGCTGTTAACAGCATGGAATCAAACCCCTGCCCTCTTGAAGATGGTTCTTCTGTTTATTATGATGAGTTGGATTGCAGCACTTTACCTGGGTTACCTGAAATTTTAATTGGACAGAATAAAACACAAGCAGGCAGTAATGCTACTTGCGAAACACCTGCGAAAGAATTAACCTTTGCCACAATTTTAGGGCTTGCTGCTGTTGATGCAATTAATCCTTGTGCTATTGCAGTTCTTGTTTTTGTGCTGGTTGCTATTTTGACTCATGACCCGACAAAAAAATACAAGGTTTTGCTTGCAGGTCTGGCTTTTGTTGGTGCTATTTTTGTGATGTATTTTGTTTATGGCATAATCATTGTCAAACTTTTTCAATTTAGTTTTATTTTTAATATGACTTTCTGGGTTACCAAAGCTTTAGGTGTATTGGCTATTATTTTGGGGCTTCTTGGAATTAGGGATTTTATTAATTACAGACCTGGTCGTGTCGGAACTGAGATGCCTCTGCTGCTCAGACCAAAAGTAAAAAAAATTATTGAAGGTGTGCGAAGTCCTAAAGGCGCATTTGTTATTGGCTTGCTTGTTACAATATTCTTATTACCATGTACTATCGGGCCTTATTTTATTGCAGGAGGTCTTTTATCTGCTTTAGAATTTGTTAAGACTCTGCCCTGGCTTGCATTGTATAATTTTATTTTTGTTGTTCCTATGATTGTCATAACTTTCATTGTGTTTGGCGGCATTGCTTCTGTAGAAAAAGTTTCAGGATGGAAAGAAAAGAACATAAGGCTCTTGCATTTGATTGCAGGAATTATTATGCTGTTGATTGGTATTTATCTTGTTCTTAATGGATGGGTTGTTTAGAAAAAGGTTTTATTTGTATTGATGCGTTGCTGCGTATTGGAGCATTACTGGATCGCCAAAAGTTTTTCTTAATTCAGTAACATCATTTTTTGAACTCTGCTCAATTTTTTGCTCAATTGTGTCTCTGATTTCCATTGACTTTGGAAATGGAAGTTCATGACCAAAAATAACATCTGTGCTTACCAAATCCGGTAGATTGATTTGTTCTAATGCTGTGTTTTCAATTTGATAAGCAAGGTTCTTTCTGTAAAAATCAATTTGTTTTTGAATAGGAGAATCTTTTCTTTTTAGTTGCCTCAGTTGATTTTTAATGCGATCATAATTTATTTTTTTATCTTTACCTAAAAAAACTCTTTGAAAAGCAGCATGAACATTTTTATCAGGAGCTTCATCAATTGGTGCTTTTCCTCCTTTGATATTTAGATTGTCATAAATGGTTTTTAGAACAGCTCTTTTAGCCTTTGCTGTGAGTGGTGTTTTCTTGGCTATGTTTGCTACGAGATAATCAATAGGATTTGGTTTGCTATAATTTTTTGGAGGTGTAAGACTGCAATAGTTGAGATAATCATTCCAGTTTTCAATTGGTCTTATATCCATTTTAGAATCCTTGTTGATTTTATCATTTATAAAGCTTTCGTTTTATAACCACTTTAAAGTAGTTAAAGAATAAGTTAATTTATTTTACAATAATAGCATTGACCATTCCATCCTGGCCAGGCTGGCTGGTAATTTTTGCTTTGCCTTTAGAAGTATCAATAATAGTACCTTTTGTAATTATATTACGCCTTACAAAATGCCTGTTCGCGGGGCTTTCAAGCACAGTCTTAATCTCCTCGACAGTGCATTTTCGGGTATTAGGATTAAAAAGATTAACCTTGTCAGCAAACAAGAGTTTTGTCTTGGAACTGCCGCCTTTGGTTCTCAAAGTTCGAGTATCTTTCTCACCAATCCTTGTGTTAGTAGGAAGACTGCCCTTTTGATGAATTCTCTTAGTCCTTGTGCTGGTATATCTTGCACCACTAGGCTTTCTTTTTGGTTTAGCTTGAATAATAACCATGCACGTGAAGAAAAAATTATGTGTTTATAAATGTAATGTTTTTGTGTTATATATACTTCTTATAATGATAATAAGAAAAAATACTGAATACATTGAAAAACAATTTAAATTTCAACCTTGTCGATAAGGGCTTTGAACTCAGGCCACTTGCTGACAGGGATACGAGTTCCTTTTTTCGTGAGTCCGGTGTATTTGTTAGTTTCAACAAACTCTCTAATGTCCACACCTTTTTCTCCTTGGAACTCATTAATCCTTATTACAACACTAGTGGACTCAGTTTTTTTTAATCTTCCAATTTCTTGTTCTTCCATACTCAACCCCCCTATACTTATTAATTATTAATAAGCGAATATTAAGAGACATATAAATTTTTCTATATATCACGATAATTATACTTAAATTATAATGAGTTGACGTTAACTTTACAGCCCGTTATTTTTCTAATCATACTATTCGCCATGCTAAAACTATAAATGTATTGTAAATGATAAATTTATAACTTGGCAGTTTAACAGAAAAAGAAACCCAGAACTAATCGAAGAAAGAGGTGAAAATCGTTAACTTTATATACCCTTAAATGAAAAATGGTGTTAGAGGTGATTGCTTTTTATCCCTTTAAAGTGGGTTTCAGAGGAAACATTTATAAAATAAAGAGATTTCCTTAGAAACGAACTTTTAGGGGGTTGAACATGGCTGATAATGAAAAAATGAGTAATGAAGAACCAATCTTGGTTTTTGATGACACTTCAAAATCAAGATTACTCAAGGCTTTAGGATTTAAAGTTGAGAAATCGGATATTCTTGATGAAAAGGGCAAACTTCTTACTAATCCCGATTTTGAAGTCATACCAAATAATAATTTTGGCGGTTTTCTAAAAGGTTCTAAGATAGCAATAAAGAAAGAAGAATCAGAGTTAGTTAAATATTTTAGTGGATTAGATTAAAATGAATTGGTCTGACTTTCTTCTTAAGGCTTTAAAAGCAGTAGCTCCTAAGATTAATATAAAATTAGATTTTAGAAAAACTGATAACAGAAAAATAATCATTACTGGAGAGAATATAAAAATAGGCGACCAACTCATTAAAGATAAAAAAGTTATAGATAACTTTTACAACGAGTTGGAGAAATATAAAAAGAGGGACACACTTCCACTCCCGGTTGTGCATAAAGATATTGTTGATGATTATCTTGAATATGAACAAATAAGTATTCAGGAAAAAGAGAGTTTGAAAAAATTAAGAAAAATTTTAAATTCAACTGAAATTGAATGTGTTCTTATGGCGCGGAGAGCTTTTTTGGCCTCTAAAAGGAAAGATAAAAAGCTTTTTGATGAGCTCATAGGGCAGTTGGAGAAGAACTGTCCTGAAAATGGGAAAAAGCTTTTTAATTTAATGAGCACTGGTTATTTTGATGAATTAATTCTACCATTTATGGATGTTATGAAATCACGTCACGGAGAAGAAAAATATGTTGAAGAGTATAATAAATTTTATAGAAGTTTAATGAAATTCTTTCCAACCGCAGTTTTTGTTGGGAATTATACAAACCAAGAAAAACTTAAACACGAAATAACAAAAAGACTTAAACTAAGCAACATCCCTTTCATAAAATTACACGCGATTGGTGAGAATAATATTGTTAAAGTAGGAAAGATTGTAGAAGAACTTAAGATAGAGAAGCATTATGAGGTTGACGATAATCGCTTTTCTACCCCTTTAGGTTTAAAAGCTCAAATATATGAAATAAGGATTAAAAAGGAATAATTTTTTAATATCGTTATTCTTAAGGGTTATATTAAGGTTAATTCTTGTCTTCTACACCTAAAACAGTTCGATAAAAGGGTTTATTTGTAATTTAATCCAATGCTAGCTGTTTTTATGAGTTCTAGCCATTTGTTTGTTCCTTGTCCTATGTTTAGGTTGGCTAGTTCGCATGGTCTTACTCCTGTGGTGGTGTGGCTTTCTATGAAGTTGTGTTGTAGGATTATTCCTGCTAGTATTATAGCTAGTTATATATTCAAATTTCTCACAGAAAAGAAATCAAATAAAAAAAATACTCCTATAATTGTTTATGGAAAAAATATTCAAATTGTGCAGGGGGATTCAAATATTGTGATTCAGACAAAAATCCAAAAGATAATTGATGCTTCTGAAAATATAAGTGAAGAACAGCAGAAAGCATTGAATATCATATTTAAACGATAAATTTTTTTGTTATTTAAATGACGTTAACTTTACAGCTCAAATTATAATAACATTTATAAATAGTTTACAATACCTCAAAAAAATAAGTTTTTTTATTTTGTAGGTGATAAAACATGGAAGCAGCAAGACCACTTGACGCATTGAACAGTGCAAGAGGAAAAAGAGTAATAGTAGAATTAAAAAATCAAAGACAGTACACAGGAACCTTAGTATCATTTGACATACATATTAATACAGTATTAACTGATGCAGAGGAAAGAGTTGATGGAGAGATGAAAAGAAAACTAGGAACAGTCTTTATCAGAGGAGACACAATCACAATCATCTCAACACAATAAATTATGTTTCTAAACAGGTGAAATAATATGACCAAAGGAACACCTTCTATGGGGAAAAAGTCAGGCAAAAAAACCCATATACGTTGCAGACGATGCGGAGAACATACATACCACATCAGAAAAAAAAGGTGTTCCAAATGTGGTTTTGGAACCAGTTCTAAGATGAGAGTGTATAACTGGCGGAAGAAGAAATAAATTACTTCTAATAATTTCTTGAATTTTTTGATTTTGATTAGTATACTTATATTATTAAAATAAAAAGTCCACATTATATATAATGTTTTTATGATTTTGTAGTAAGTTTTTTAAACAAAAGAAATTCACTCTCATAAGACCTTCTTGCGGGGGTGCCGGAGCGGTCAAACGGGCTGGGCTTAGGTAAGTCCAATTTTTGGGTGTGATGAGCTTCACGCTATGACTTGGAGACACCCAGTGGCTTAGTGCCTACGAGAGTTCAAATCTCTTCCCCCGCAGTTTTTTTATTAATACAACATATTATTTTTTTATTGATTGCATATAATATTTATTATACATATATCTTATCTATTAATTAATATGATACAATCACATGATTTTCATTTATAAATAAACTATGTAGTCACTTAATAATTAATAACGCTTAATATATTTGAATTCCTAACTTTCAGACTATTTAGCAACCAATGCAACTGTTGAAAACAAGGGGTTACGAAAACTTTATAAATAAAAGTTGACTATGAAGAGCATACGATTAGTTGACTATATACATGAATGTATAGGGGCTTAAAATATGACTGTGAACGCAGTTATATAGCGCAAACCCTATATATTAATGTGTAGACGACATAGTTAAAACAAAAGGTTAAACACGGAGGTGTTTAAATGGATATAAGAAAGACAGTAAAAAAGATAGCAGCTCTTGTTGCTGGAACAACCATGTTGGGTGCCACTATCATGGGAGCAGCAGCAGACTTGGGCAACTATCCTGCGCCTTTCGTAGCAAACGGTGTTTTCGACGGTAAAATCGTCGTGGGAGCTAATGCAGCTACCTCAGACGTCGTAGGTGCGATTGACTTGGCTGCAAGCCTACAAGCAGCAGCTTCAGTAACCAGCGAAGTAGAAGTACCTGGTGTGGCAGGAACAACGACAGTTACCGGTGACTCAGCCGAATTCAAGACAGGATCTGACATCCCATATCTTGGGGAAGCTCTAGGATCTGTAAAAACAACTTTTACAGACGCTGACTTGGACGGACTATCATCTGGTGTTTTCACATCAGGAAGCAGCACAACACCTGTGAAGCAATACCTGAAATTTGAAAACTCTGGATTGAGTATTGCTTATGAACAAGACAGTAACACAGATGTATCTGCAGATTTCATGAAAATCGCATCTGATGCAATATTCTTTGAATACCACATGGAATTCACAGAAGGAGCAGTTTCAGAAGTCACAAGCAGTGTAGATTTGCTTGACTTTGAAAGTGAAGTCTTGAACATAATGGGCATACCTTACACCATTGTGGATGCAAAGATTTCAGGTGTCAAGCTAACTCTGGACCTTATGGGCGGAGAAGTAGCAGATACCCTAAGAGATGGTGAAACCAAAACATACACTATCGACGGCAAAGAGTATGAAGTAACTGCAGTATTCATCGACAGTACAGACCAAAAAGCAAAGCTAAGTGTCAACGGTATGCTAACTAAAGAGCTTGCTGAAGGTAGAACAGAACTTCTAGGTTCAGATGTGACAGTTGGTGTCCAGGAAATCCTGACAAACCAAAGGGAAGGTTTGGTTGAATTCTACTTAGGAGCAAACAAAGTGGAATTACAAGACACTGATTATGCAGATACAACCTATGCAGCTGGTGTTGTAAAAGTTGGCGGCAACAGGATTGATAATGCATTCCTGATTTTAAAAGCAACCAACGAATCTGGAGATATCAAGCTGAACTATATTAAATATAAGTTAACAGCTGATGACGAACTTTGGGTACCAGCAGGTGAAGGACTAAAAGCTTACTTGACAGAGCCAGAAGGATTGCTCGGAGACAATTGGGATATTTTCTATGCAGGTCTAACAAACCCAGGTATGTCAACGATTAAGTTTGACCCAGTTTCATCTCATAGCTATGATTTGAAATTTACAAACTTAAATGGAGATGAATACACAATCCCATTAGTAACTGATAAGACCGACGCTCATAAAGGTTGGGCTTATGGAGACAATGATGACGACTTTATCTTTACAGAGCCGTACACAGTCAACATAACTCAAGGTCTTGCTAACGAGACTTGGATTTCAGACGATGACTACTTTATTGTCAGAGACAGAGCAGCTAGTGACACTGATGACAAAGCAGTCGTTAATGTGTTGAGATATAAGTCATTGAGTACAGGAGATAGCACTGTAACCTTCGACGACATTGCAGGAGGAACAATTGTTGTTTCATACATCAACACTACAGGTGTAGTCACTGGTGAACTTATTGTTGCAGGAGCAAGCCACAACTTTTGGGTATATGATGAGAGCACAGCAGACGCAACTGAAAAGTACTCATTAGCCATGGACCTTGACGCATCTGGAGCAATTGACAGTGCAGAAGTACAAGCTGTAGCAAAAGGTGGAGCAATCATTGACTTCGGAACACAGACTTTCAACTACACAGCAGGAACAGCAAACAACACTGAACCACTCGGTTTCGCATACACAGGAATGAATGTAACTGTAACAACAATTGCATCAAACTTTGACGAGTCTGTAGACGGACCAGAAGTTATCAAAGTAACTCTGTCCAACACTACAACTGCAAACCAGTTGGCAGGCACTGTGAATGGAACTATGTATGAGAAGTTAGATGACGACAAGTATGAGCACAGAATGACAAGGTATGGTGCAACAATTGAAAAGTACACACCAACCAGTTCGTCTTCAATCGAAGAAATAATGATTGAGTACCCACTTGTGCAGAGATATGGACAAGTATTCGTAACCATGGGATCAATCACCGCAGTTTCAGGTGGTGGCGATGGTTCTGTTATGACAACAAACATAAACCCAATCGCTGTAGGATTGGCAGTTCTAGATACCGATGCACCAGCATTAGGTAGCGAGAACTTAATTGTTGTAGGTGGTCCATGTGCAAACACAGTAGCAGCAGAACTTATGGGAAACCCAGAGAACTGTGCAGAAGGATTTGAACCAGGAAAAGCAATTATTAAGCTGTTCGCAGCTAAAAACGCTTTACTTGTAGCAGGTTACGAAGCACAAGAAACTCTAGGAGCTTGTTATGTAATGGCTGACTACGAAGACTACGACTTGTCTGGAACAGAAGTTGAAGTTATTGTGGCTGATTTAAACACAATAACAGTAAACACTGTCGTATAAACCTAAAAATTTTTTCTTTTTTTCTTTTTTTTTCTTTTTAATTTTTCATCTCTTAAAACGAAAAACATATATAGAGCATAATCCAGAAAAATCATAAGAATGAAGCAGAAATCGATTATGAAAAAAGGTGGGTTGCTAATTATTTCTTTATTTATCCTGTTTCTATTATCTTTTTCTGCCAGTGCCAAGCAACTTCACGCTGACTGGTATTTTTCCGGCGATACATTTAAAGTTGAAGATGATGTTTTTTTAGTCACTCATTATGATTTCTACGCAACATCAGTTATTTTAGATGTGAATGATAAAACATATGTTATATATGAAGGTGACTGCAAAGATGATGGCACAAGACAATATTGTATCGGAGATATATATACTGAGCTGTATAATGCAACAGAAGATGATCCTATAAAATTTGAGCAGGGCACTGCTTATGCAGGTATTTATATTCTTGTCAATGAAAGAGGCCCTGATCTTGATGTTGACAGAGCATTCTCAACCACATCACCAGAATTAAACGAAGAAGTTACTGTGACAGTGACTATAACAAATGACGGAAGCACAGGCACAGATTCATTTCTTTATAAAGATGAATACCCTTCTGGCGTGGTTATTTTATCATCTTCTTCAGGCACAACAAAAACATCAAGAGGTGTTTCTTATGATAAAAACATTCCATATGGTGGTGAAAGAACAATAATTTACAGGTTTAAAGTTACAGATTATATGGATTTTACAAATAAGGCAACTTATAATTATACATATGCAGGTGTGAGCAATGGTTTTGAGACATCTAGCAAGACAGTTAAGGTTGAAAAACCTTATGAATTAACAACAACACTCTCAAAAAATACTGTGGAAGCTACAGAGCAGGTTGCCTTAAGTGTCAAAATTGAAAACACAGTTTCAGAAGATATAACAGTGAATGAACTTTTAATCACAATCCCTTCTTTTCTTTCACTTCAAACCAAGCCGGGAGAACTGGAAAAGAAAAACAACAGATACACGTGGACTGGTGTGCTGGCAGATGGTGAATTCAAGCTTTTGAATCTTTTGCTTAAACCAATTAAGTCAGGTGAATATGAAATTCCTGTCAAGGTTGAAATTACAGATTCTGAGGAAAAAGAATTTTCAGAAACAAAAACATCGAAATTTACAGCTGAAATATCTAAATTAGAGCCAATATTGACTTTGAGTGATGAGAGCATCTCTGAAGGAAGCCAGTTTAGGATTGCCTTTTCAGTAAAAAACCCAAATAGCAATGTTATTTTTAATAATATTAACGCAAAAATAAAAAGTGAGATCTTTCCAGATTTTGATATTGAGCTTGAAGAACTGGCTCCTGGTAAAACAAGAACTTTGTTTGTTAACGACACCTTGAGAGCCCCATTTGTCGACGAGACAAAAAAGTATGTGATTGAAGCTTCTGGAAGTTATGACACTAATACATATGAGAGTTTTAATTTTTCTCAAAAGAAAACTCTTACTGTAACTCTGGTGAGTGAGGCTATAACCATTATTCCTACTATCAAAAGTGAGATTAATGCAGGAGACAATCTGACAGTAACAGTAGAAATAAAAAACAATAATGCTGAAGCTGTTCAGGTAGAAGTCAGAGATAGTAATTCAGAAAATCTTGTTTTATTTGGAGGAAAATCCAGCAATACAATTTACTTTGATGCTGCAGGCACTAAACAAGCATATACATATAATATTCGTGTGCCTGCAAACTATGAAAAAGAAGAACTTATTATAACAACATTTGCAGACATTTTAGAAAAAGGATATTATGCAAATAAATCAACAACAATAACAATTGTTTTGCCAGAACCACTGCCTAAGCCTGAGCTTGAGCCTGAGTCAGAACCTGAGTCGCAACCAGAGCCTGAGTTAAAAAAAGAAAAAGGATTTTTGCAAAAATTAATTGAAGGAGTATCAGATTTCTTTCAAAGATTGTTTGGAAGGAATAAAGAAGCAGAATAAGATTATGCTGTTATTTATTCTATTATTTATTTTTGTTGTGGTTTATTCTGTTATTGTCTTATGCCTTTGAAGATATTATGTTTGTCTCTGATAATCAGAACTCTTATTTCAGAATTATTGCTGACATTTTCTGCTTTATCGACGAGAATTGACCTGTTTTTATAAACAGCGATTTTTTCACCTTTTAAAAGTCCATCACACACAACCCTTGCCTTCACAACTTGTTTTTTCTTGAAAGGCTTTTCAAGTTTTGTGTCATGATTAATTCCAAAGTCTTCTTTGCAAAGCTTTAATTTAAGGCCGGATTTTTTTTCATGAGTTTCAAGTATTTTGAAAAATTCATCCCATGTTCTTTGCTTTGCAGGATTTCTTCCGTGCTTGTAATTAAGAAAGTTCTGGATGCCAAGGGTGGGGAAGTCTGACTTAATTTTTTTACCCATATCTACAAATGCTTTTATTTCATTGTCATTAAGTTCAGGAATTATAACTGGAGCAATAAGAACATTGGTTTTTTTGCTTGCATAATCAATGATTTCAAGAAGATGCTTTAGATTGTAATGTGTGCCTGCAAGTTTCGTGCATTTTTTCTCGTCGAGAGCGTTAAGTGATATATTGAATCTGTCGAGTCCTGCTTCTACAAGTTCATCAACCAGTTTTTTCGTAAGAATAGTGGCATTGGTATCCATTGAGATAATTTTTATTTTAGAATTTTTTTTCAAATCATTTACTAAATCTACCAAAGGAGCATAAAGCAAAGGCTCGCCCTGAGGACCGATATGGATTTCGACATCGTGCTTTTTTGTTTCAGCCAGCTTGTTAATCTCCTCCACTAAATAATCTTTTTCAATAACATAATCAGTCTGCTTTTTGCTGCTGAGGCCGGCATCAACACTGCAATACATGCAATCAAGATTGCAGGTTGTCAAAGGTCTTATATCAATGCAGTTGGTGTTTCTGTCAACAATGCCAAAAATACCTGCGCCTATCAAAGGAATGCCTGAGTTTTTATGGATATAAACTGTTTTCACCTTGTTAATTGAGCAAATCAGACTGTGAAAGCCTTTGTCCAGAAGCTGGTAAAATTTATTAGTAGCTTTTTTCTCAGAGCAGTCAAATTCAATAGAATGATCAGTGACTTTAAAGTCAGCAATCTTTTTCAAATCATCTTTAGAGAGATAAAAATAATAGATTCTGTAAAAAGTTACTTTTACTTTATCTTTTTCCTCGAAAAATTTCAGGTCATTAAAGTCTAAAACTGCCATGAGTAGAGCAGAAAACAGTTTTATTTAAAAAGCATGTTGGTTTAGTCACAGCAAAAATCATCTTTTTGAGTATTTTGATCAAAATTAAAGCACAACAAAAACAAAGTTTTTGAGTATTTTGACTATGTCAAAACACAACAAATTATATAAACACATTATGTCTTCTTCAAAAGTATGGTTGATATCAAGATTACTTATGAAACTCTTTTTGACCTTCTTAGAAGAGAAAAAAACAGAGAAGAACTGCAATCTATTGATAAAGACTTTTATGAGCAGGTGCTTGCTTATCTTAAAGAGAAAAAAGTAGCTCTTACTAAGAAAGGAGACGAGCTTTTTGTGAGTGCAGAGCGGGAAAAGCTTAAGATTCAGTTCCAGAATATCAGGAGAATTATCAAAGAGCTTTATGAGAGAAGAGAAAAAAAGATAATCAGCATGTCCTTAAGCAGGGCAAGGACAGGTTCTGATGTTATTGATACTTCTGCTCTTTTACCATCTGAAAAAGACTTTTTTCAGGACCAAGTAGAGCTTTTTGTCAAATACAAGGACAAGGTTTTGGATGCTATTCTTAATTTGAAAGAATTTGAGAACTGCAATAAAAAAGAAGCTGCTACGCCTGAAGTCAAGCAGGAGCTGTCTGCAGAGCCTGAAGAAGCAACAGAAGAAGAGGAAAAAGAAGAAGAATCAACTCATGAAGTAACAAACCAGATAAAAAAAGTCAAAATCAAGACTTCTCTGCCAGAATTTGTAGGTACCCAGGGCGAAGTAATCGGTCCTTTTAATGAAGGAGATGTAGTTGAACTGGAGCCAATAATTGCTGATTTGCTCGTCAATAGAGGAGCTGCTGAGCTTTCTTAATAACAAAATAATAACAAAACCTTTTTAAACCCTCACTTTTTTCTACGACGGTAATATGAAAGTTAAAAAGGCTGTTAAGAGGCATTGCCCTCACTGTAAGAAACACACAGAGCATAAAGTATCTCTTGCTAAGAAAAAAGGCAGAAATGCAGCTCATCCTCTGTCAAGAGGCTCTAAAAAAAGAGTCAGGCAGAGAGGGCAGAGAAGAGGAGCAGGTAATTTAGGTAAATATTCTAAGCCTACAAAGCCAAAGATGAGCGGTAAGAAGCTGAGCAAAAAAACAGATTTTAGATATACTTGCAAGCAATGCAGCAAGACATTTGTTCAGGCTAAAGGTATTAGGGCTAAGAAGATTGAGCTTGTATGAGATTGTTCTAGGTTTTTATTCTATTTATATGCTTATTCTTTCATTATGTTTTTAAATCCAGGCTTATTTCTGGGTTTTATGATTACAGATTATATGGAACAAGCTGAAGATTTCAGGGACAATTATGAAAGCAAAGTCGCTGAAGCTGTAAACTTTATTCAGATGAAGTTTGGTTTTGATGAGCCAGAATTTGGCATTGTTCTTGGTTCTGGCTTGGGAGGATTGGCAGATGCTATTGAAAACCAGCAGGTTGTTGATTATGCAGAGATTCCTAATTTTCCTAGGACTGGTGTTGAAGGTCACAAAGGCAGGCTAATCAAAGGAACACTTGAAGGTGTTTCTGTTATTGCTCTGCAGGGCAGAAAGCATTATTATGAAGTTGCTGACGAACCATTTAATAATGGCATGCTTAAAGTTGTTTTTCCAGTGCATGTTCTTGCTAATCTTGGAGTCAAAAATTACTTTGCAACTCATGCAGCAGGAGGGCTTAACCCGAATTATAAACCTGGAGATATAATGATTATTGAATCTCATATTAATTTCCTGCCCAATCCTTTGATGGGAAGAAAGCACAATTTTTTCAAAGTTGGCACGGAGGATTTCACAGAGAGATTTCAGCCAATGAATAATGCATATGATCCTTTTCTGAGTGATTTATTATGGACAGCTGCAATTGATTACCAAAAATATGTTCATAGAGGTACTCTTCTCTCAGTTGTAGGGCCTAGTTATGAAACAGAAGCAGAATGCATTGCTTTTAGAGATGGTTTACATGCTGATGTTGTTGGTATGTCTGTGACTCCAGAAGTTATTGTTGCCAGAAACAGGGGAATGAACTGTGTTGGCATGTCATTAATAACAAACACTGTAACGGCGGATGGTGTTAATACTGCAAATCATGAAGAAGTAATGAAAGTGCTAAATTCTGCTGATGTGAAGCTAAGATTAGAAACAATTGTATCTGATTTTTTTGCGCTTTACAGAGAATCTCATCAACAACCTTTATAAATCCTTACTTATTCTTTCGTCTCAAGCATACTTCATTTATGATAATTAGATTAATTGGAGGGATATACTATGGAAACAAAAATTAAAATTTTTGAACCCTCAAAAATCACAGAGGTGATTTTCGATGGAAACTAAAGAACCTGAGAGCAAGTTCATTAAGCTCAGATGCCCTAAATGCAAGAATGAACAGATTGTATTTGGCAAAGCAGCTTCAAAGGTCAAGTGCCTTGTTTGTGACAAGACTCTTGCTGAACCAACAGGCGGAAAAACCAGAGTCAAGGCCAGAGTACTTGAGGTTTTAGAATAAGATGCTTCTTAAAAGAGAAGGATTTCCAGAGGAAGGAGAACTTGTGTTCTGCACAGTTACAAAAATACAATACCATGCAGTCACAGTTCAGCTTGACGAATACCCTAACCTGCAAGGATTGATTCATATTTCTGAGGTTAGCCCTGGAAGAATAAGAAATATCAGGGATTTTGTTGTTGAAGGCAAAAAAGTAGTGTGTAAAGTTATCCGTGTTGACTCTGAAAGAGGGCATATTGATTTGTCTCTTAGAAGAGTTAATGAATCTCAGAAAAGAAACAAGACAGATGCGATTAAGCAAGAGCAAAAAGCAGAAAAAATTCTTGCTGTGATTGCAGAAAGACTGAAAAAAAAGCCAGAAGAACTTTACAAAGAAGTTGCTCCTTTTATTCTAGAAGAATACTTGTGGTTACATGATGCTTTTGAAGATGTTGTCGAAAACAATGCTTCTCTTGAAAAAATTGGTTTGAAAAAAGAAACTGCAGACATTCTCGAGGAAATAATCAAAGATAAGATTAAACCTAAAAAAGTTGAGATTATTCTCAAGATTGCAATCAAGGTTTATGATGAGAATGGATTAGAAGTGCTTCATAATGTTTTTGATGTTGCAAAAAAAATAGATTCTGCTGTTCAGATTAATTATCTTGGCGGCGGCAATTACAGAATGCTGATTACAGCCAAGGATTATAAAAAAGCAGAAGCGATCCTTAAAGAAATCCAGGAAAAGATGACTGACTTTATAGAGGAGAAAAAAGGCGCGATAAAATTTGAGCGCCAGGAAAAATGAACCACATCCTTAAGTGTCCTAAATGTCATAGTTATGGTCTGAGTGAAAAATGCAAATGTGGAAATGTGCGAGACAGGCCAAAGCCTCCAAAATACAGCCCTGAAGATAAATACGGTGATTATCGTAGGAAGTTTAAGGAAGGGCAGGAAAAATAATGAAAAATTAGAAAATCAAAATGTCTGACTGGAAAATAAAAACAATAAAAAAAGTAAATTTATCAAATACTATTCTAATTGAGGGAATGCCTGGTATTGGTAATGTCGGCAAGATAGCTGCAGACATTATTGTTGAGCAGATTAAAGCAGTTAAAATCATGACTTTATTTTCACCATGTCTTCCAAATTCTGTGTTTGTAAAAGATGACAACATGGTTGAGCTTCCTAAGATTGAGTTTTATCACAAGAAAAAAGGAAAACAGGACTTCTTGTTTCTTGTGGGCGATGTCCAGCCTATGAAAGAGAGAGATTCTTATGAATTTACCCAAGCTGTTCTTGATGTGGCTGTAAAAAACAAAGTCAAACACATAATAACTCTTGGCGGCATTGGTTTGCATGAGATACCGAAAAAGCCAAAAGTTTTGTGCACTGGAAATGACAAGAAATTTATTCAGGAATTCAAAAAACTTGGCGCAGATGACAAGCTCTTTGGTGTTGTTGGCCCAATAATGGGAATTTCAGGCCTGCTTCTTGGAATGAGTGGTGAGAAAGGAATAAAAGCAGTTACTCTTCTGGCAGAGACTTATGCTCATCCAATGTACATTGGGCTTCGTGGTGCCAAAGAAATAATGAAAATTCTTGAACAAAGATACAAGCTGGGAGTTAACATGAAAAAGCTTGACAAAGACATAAAGCAACTTGAGAACGAACTGAGACCTTTGGCCCAGCAGCAGGGAATGATTGACCAGCCAGGATCCATGGCTCGCAAGGACACTAGTTATATTGGTTAAAATCAGGTAAATTGAGTTAAAAAAATAAAGATTTATATATTCTTTTCACGAAAATCAATACATATTAGATATAAGACCATATTTTATTATATGTTTTATTAATTAGGAGGAGTCAAATCAGTAAAAAAGAGGGGTGGTGAATTGAGAAAAGCTCAGGTTAGTTTGGAGTTCTTAATGGTGGTCGGATTTGCTTTTTTAATGACAATTCCATTGATAATAATTTTTTATCAGCAGTCTGAAACCCTGAATATTGAAATAACTTCTGCTCATATGGAAAAGATTGCCAGCGAGATAAGAGATGCTGCTGATGAGGTTTATTATCTGGGAGAACCCAGCAAGAAAACATTGTCTCTTTATTTTCCAGAAGGAATTCACAGCATCACTGTAATTAACAGCAGGCTGGCTTTTTTAGTTGAAGGACCGAGTGGTGACTATGAAGTTGTGAAGTGGACTGTTGCAAATCTTACAGGCAGTCTTCAGACTTATAGCGGAATCCATAACATTGTTGTTGAAGCCCAGGATAACGATGTCAGTATCACAGATTGAATTGCAAAGAAGATAATCCCGGATAAAGAATAATCAAAAAGAGGTTTTCAATGAGAAAGAAAGCACAAGTTGCTACTGAGTTCATGATTATGATAGGTTTGTCTATGATAATCATCATGGTTTTGGCAGGAGTGCTTTATGTTCTTACGCACGATTATTCAGAGCAGAGAAACATTAACAGATTAACAGACCTGGGTTATTCTTTGCAGAATGAAATAATCCTTGCTTCAGAAGTTGAGCTTGGTTATGAAAGAAATATATCAATTCCATCTGAAATTGAAGATTTGGATTATACAATAACCACACTAAACAATGACATCATTATAACTTACAGGAGGACAGAATTATTGTTTCCAATTCCAAATATTACAGGTACTTTGCAGAAAGGAATTAATACAATAAGAAAGACAGATATCAGCACTGTTTCAATTAGTTAATAATAAAATAATAAAAAATTAATAACAACATGAGACAAACAAAAAGCAAAAAAAGCAAAAAAGCACAGGTTTGGTTGTCAGATTATACAATCAGTCTTTTGTTATTCACAATAGCTGCTGTTCTGGCAGTAAAACTCATTCTTAATGGATTTAATCTGAATGCTGATTTTCAGGAATTAAAAACAGATGCTTCTCAAATGAGTGAAATACTTCTTTCAGAAGGTTATCCTGTTCAATGGACTAATAACACAGTTATCAGACCTGGTCTATTAATCGGCTCTCGCTTGAACTCAACTAAAATATTAAATGCCATGAATGTAAGTTACTCGTCATTAAAAACCAAGCTCCAGTCAAGACATGATTTCTTGATAACATTTGAAGATGCAGAAGGTGATATGCTGGAATTTGACGGGCGTTGCGCAATTGGCAATTCTGATGTTACTATTAATTCCACAGGTCCTCCTTTTGACTGTCATAATCCTGACTTTACAAGTATTAATTACAATAATCTGGTGAAAGTATCAAGACTTGCAATTTATGATTCAGAAATAGTGCGAATGGTGGTTTATACATGGCGCTAGCTAAAAACAAAAAAGCATTTTATTTTACTCTGGATGCATTGTTTGCATCAATCATACTTATAGGAGGATTGCTTTTAATATCCCAGCATCTTGTCAAAGAGCATCCTAAAGAAAGCATTGAATACTTGTCTTCAGATGTTTTGCTGGTGCTTTCAGAACTTCAGATGAGCGAAGTCAACAGTACTTTTGTGGGTAATTATCTCGACAGTTCATATACCAATCTAAATATTTCAGTTCTTGAGCAGATTGGCACTTACTGGGCTGTTAATGAAACAGAACTTGCGATGAATCTCTCTAGTTATATTTTACAAGGAATGTTTTCTAATAATACAGGAGTGAACATTGTGATAGAAAGCGATACTATTTTTGAAAAAACAAAATCCGCTGTTTCTGAAAGAGTTTCTGGAGAAAGAATGATCACAGGAATTATGCAGGGAGCTCCGCTCACAGGAGCAACATCATCTGCCTATCTAAGAAAAATTGATGACAAGCGCACCAGCAGCTTTGCATATTTTGGGGGTTTTGTCGGGCAGGGCAATCTTTCTTTTTTCTTAGAAGATATACCTGATGATGTATCATCAGAGGATATAAGTATGATAACTTTAGAAGTGGATGCAGCAAGCTCTTTCACATTGAAAATAAATAGTGATACCTGCGATACATTTTCACCAACTTCAACTAACATGAGTCCTGATATTTGGGATATTACACATTGTAATTCATCAATTGTTCCGGGAAGAAACAACATATATTTCATTTTTTCTGGAGAAATGAATGAATCTTATGTAGCGGGAGGATACTTAAAAGTCGACTATAAAACAGATGAAGCTCAAGATACTATTGTTACAGGAACTGAAAAATCTTATTTGCCTGGAGTTGAAGGAGTTGTGAATTTGTATGATTCATTCTACATCTCTGGAACTCTGACAAACATGTCTATTTATTTGCACTTTGACAGCACAGCTAACCGAACATACTTGACAATTGGTGATGTTATTGTTTACCAGAATGATTCTGATGGTGAAACAGAAGTGAGATTAAATGATACAGACCTGCATCAGTTTCCAATCAATCTAAATTATGATGACCTGAGCAACAATACCATTCCGATTAGATTTGCGTCATATAATGAGACACAATCATATGTTTTTGGCTCGAACGCAGATGTTGTGCTTATTACAGATCTTTCCGGAAGCATGAAGTTCAGAATGAATACTTGGGTTTATCCACCAGGAGGTAATGCAATTCCTGGTTGTAAGGCAGAGGACATAATAGACCCTGCGTCCAGGAGGCTTGGTGTGGCAGCGTGCCTTGACTCAGATGTGAACGCTATAATCATGAATTCTTCGAGAGCAAATAATTACAATAGGCTCTGGTTGGTTGATTTTGCAGACAATGCAAACCCTTTTTTTAGTTCTGACCTTGGGATTTTAACAGAAGAAAATATTGAAAACGAGATATATGATAGGTATAAATCCAAGAGTGGGAAAGAGATAAAAGGAGGGACATGTATCTGCTGTGCAATAAATCAGGCTTATGATATTTTGAATACTTATAGCAGTGATAACAGGACTAAATCTGTGATTGTAATGACTGATGGCGTGCCAACACATTGCTGCGGCCAGTACTGGGATGGTAATGAATGGGAATGTAATGAGACATCTATTGGAACCACAGGCTATCGGCCGCCATCAGTACTCTCTTGTTTTGGTGATGAAGATGATTGTGAAGGAAATGACTGTAACGGTCCAATGAATAATGCAATTAATTCTGCTCAAAGGCTTCATGATGATTTAAATGCCACAGTATATGCTGTTGGGTTTGGGCCTCTGGAAACTTGTACAAATGCGAATTACACTGTTCATGAAATTGCAGAAGCAGGCAATGGAAGTGTGCTTGTCAGTAGTGATGGTTCTGCATTGCAGGAGTTTTACCAGAACATTTCTTATGATATTTTGTCAAGAGTAGGACAGACTGCTCAAATCGTGACTGTACAAGGTAATATTACTTCTTCAATTTTGTTTAATGATTCGTATATTGAATTTGTTTATACTCCTACAATAAATCCACCTTATCCTAATGAACTAAGTGTTGTTGTGCAGACAGATCAGTTCGGCACATGTAATCCTACTGTTATGATTCCAGATGGCATTAGAGTGGCTGATGCAAAAGTTGTTTCTTACTCTGACTATCACTGGACCGATACTTTGATAATTGATGGAATAAGTGTTTATAATCTTTCTTTTTTTAGTTCTGATTATACACGTTTGGGTGATCCATACACAATACAGATTCCTGCGTATCTCTTAACAAACGGAACTCATAGTTTGACAATAGGAACAGGAGATTCACCTCAAAACGACACAAATTGTTCAGACAACAATACTTTGATATATACTGCTCTTGTTCCATCAGCTACTGCCCGTTCTGAAGTAGTTGAACATTCAGATGGCTGCAACTGGACCATACAGTTTGAGGATGATACTAACAGCAGTAAAGTGATTCCTATAGAATATGATGGCACTAAAAGATGCAGTTATACAGAAAATAATTATACTCTTGCAGATGGAGCTTATGATAACACTGATGCTTATGATATTGCAGTATTCCAATTGTTGAGAGCTCTTGATTTTGATGATAATGGAAAAGTGTTTGTAAATTTAGATGCAGCAGACATTGAAATCGTCCTTACTACTATTACTTCAGTACCTTATTTATGGGGACCAACACTTATCAAAGCCAGAGTCTGGCAATAAATTATAAACTGAAAAATAAAATGAGATTTAAAAAAATCAACAAAAAAGGAATGTTTTACTTGTTACTTTCATCCTTATTTATAGTGGTAATGATATTTGTTTTTTTGGCATACAAAGAATATGGCTACACTGAAAGACAGGAAGTAGCTGAGACAAGGATAAGAACCATAGATGGATTTATCAAAGATATAGATTCAGACTCAGATAGGTCAATATATATTTCTGGCTTTAGAGCCCTGATTGCTGTTGAGGATTTTGTTGCACAGTCAGGAGCATATCTCAATAACACAGAAGAAGTGTTTAGATTAGCGTTTTATAATGGGACTGTGAATGGGACAACAGTTGAAATACTGGAGAATTCATCTTATCTTGATTATCTTGACAAGCTAAAAGTCATTGCAGGCCAGATAGGATTAGATATAGACATGAATGTTACAGATATAACACTTTATCATGATTCTCCCTGGAGTGTGAAAGTTATTGCAACTACAAGAATAAATATTACAGACCAGAAAGGTTTGGCTGCATGGGATTTCACAAGAGACTATAATACAAGTGTTTCCTTGATTAACATCAGAGACCCAGTGTATAGCGTAGCAACTTATGGAAGAGTGCCCAATACAATCAGAATCACAAACATTACTGACTTTGTGAACAGCACGGATAATAATACAGATAATTTAATGAGGCATATTAATAATTCATACTATGCAACTAATACAGAAGCCCCGAGCTTTTTAATGAGAATGAAAGGAAACTTTTCAAGCTCGCCATATGGAATAGAAAGCATTGTAAATATTGATGAGATGAAACTCCAGGATGCTAATTACAGTTCTTCAAAAAGTATTGTTGATTATATATTATTCAGCAATATATCAGGATATGAAGAGCTTGCCTGCAATGTTGACAACATGCCAAATTGGTTTAAGATAGATTTAAATCATACTTCGAAATACGAAGTCGATGATTTGAATTATACTGAGTGTTGAAGATATAAAAATGATACGCAATATTACAAAAAAAATAAATATAATAAAGAAAACCAGAATCTGCAAAAGCATTTTTTGCAAAGCCTTTGGTCTGATGTTCAGGTTCAGAAAGCCAGACTTTGGACTGGTTTTTGATTTTGATAAAGAACAACTTACACCCTTGCACATGTGGTTTGTGTTTTTTCCAATTGATGTCTTGTTCCTTGACAAGAACAATAAAGTTGTTGATATAAAAAAGAATTTCAAGCCATTTGCTTATTATTCGCCTAAGGCTAAGTCAAAGTATGTAGTTGAACTTCCTGTTGGTATGATTGGGAAGACAAAAAATAAGGATGAAATAAATTTTTAATTAATATTAAATAAATTTGTCATAAAAGTGCCGGTTCGCTCGACATAATTTAAGTTAATTTATTAACTAAGAAATTATGTTCCAAACCTGTGTCTTACGAGGCTAACCAGTCTCGCTCACATATAAGGCACTTACTTTTATGACAATAAAAAAAGAAACAAAAATTAGGAATTTTTGAACTCACAAAAGCAAAGCTTTTATGACACAAAATCATATAGATTTTGTTGTTTTTTTCCGAAAAAAGAAAAAAAAGAAACATTTTTATACCTTCAAACGAAAAAATAGGCTTAGAGGATAAAAAAGAGGTTATCATGGCAGATAAGAAGAATATTGAGACAGGTGTAGATAAATTAGTATCTTTGATTAACAGGAAAAAGAAACTCAGTATTAATGATGCTGCCAATGAACTGGGTGTTAGTATTCCTGTTATCCAGGAGTGGGCTGATTTCCTGGAAGACGAGGGTATGATTACTGTTGAGTACAAGCTTAGCAGGACTTATCTTTGCGAGAGAAAACTGTCCAAAGGTGAGGTTGAGAAGAAAGCCAAAGTCTATTCTTCTAAAAAAGATGCTTTTACAAGAAAAGTTGAGACTGCATTGTCATCTCTGCAAAAAGAATCTGCTGGTTTTGACAGTATCAAAGTAGAATTCAAAAAACTAAAAGATACTATTGGAAGCGACATTGACCAGGTCAGGGAAGAGCTTCAGGAGTTAAAACATTATGAGGATTTGAAAAAAAACATTGACAAAGACATTATCCAGCAGAGATTAGATTATCAGGATATGCTTGAAAAGATTCACAGGCAGATAGCAGAGCAGAGAAAAAAATACGAGAGCTTTATTGATCATATTGGCTCTGAGAAATCAAAAATAGAAGAAGCTAAGGTTGAAATTTCTTATTTGGAAAAAAGACAAGACAACTTGAAAAAAAGGCTTAATGCACTAAGAGAGATTTTCAAGTCACTTGATGCAAAAATAACAGAACAAAATGTTATTATCAAAGCTTCTACAGAGACAATTAATGTTCATCTCAAATCTGCTGAGAAACTTCAAAAAGATATTCATTTCAGGATGAAATCAGAACTAGAACCGATTATTCAGACAGCCAAAGGCAAAGAAGAAAAGATTTTAGCTGTCCAGGATTCTATTCTTAAAAAGATAATGGCTAAGAAAAAAGAGATTGATAAGTACAAGTTTGAAAGTATGAAAGCTGCTGATGATTTCAAAGCTTTCTTTAATAAAAAAGCAAAAACACAAATCCTGATTGATAATATTGATAAGGATAAAAAAGAGATTGAGAAAGAGCTTCGCGGATTAATCGCAACAGCCCAAAGCTTTAACCTTTCTATGAAAAGCACGAATGTAAAGAGCTATGTCAAAGATCTTCAAAAGAGCTTTCAGGAAACAGAAAAGAAAAAATCTGATTTTGCCAAGAAGCTTGGCAAGCTTGCTGATTTTATTAATGCAAAGTAAACCTTTTAATTCTCGCGTTTCTTATGAAAAGATTTATATACTTATAATTATAAAATATTAGAAGTAGATTTCATTATATTCCTTTAAAAAGAGGTGGGAGTTAGGTGGCAAAAAAGAAGAAAAAAGTCAAAAAGGTAATTATTAAGAAAGCCCTAAAAACCAATAAGAAAAAAGAAACCAAGAATAAACAGGTTAAGCCTAATATTTCTAAGAAAAAGCAAAATAAAGCAGATTCTAAACCACTTACAGTTCACAAGATAAAAACATCAGATTCTGGTTCAGGTAATATTATTGATACTTATGAATATCGGGCAAAAAACATTCCTATAAAAGTAACTATAGTAAGAAGAAAAGGAGAATTTGTTCCTCTTTATGAAGTGAGTGTTGCAAGTATTTCCAAGACAACAGAGTTTATGCTTGAAAGAATCAGGCAGGAACTTGTCAAGGCAGTAAACCTTGAAATGGTTGACCTTACAGATTTGAAAAAAACCAAGCTTATTGAAAACCAGTTTGAAGAAACCATAGGAGACCTTATCAGAAAGTATTTTCCAGACCTTGATGATGAAACCAAAGGATTTTTGACAAGTTATCTTATGACCAAGAGTCTGGGCTTGGGCATGATTGAGTTTGTTATGAATGATTATCTTCTGGAAGAAGTTGTTATTAATGAAGCAACAGAACCTATTTGGGTTTTTCATAGAAAGCATGGATGGCTAAAGTCAAATGTTTTTCTAAGGGATGAAGAGCAGACAAGACATTTTGCAAGTATTATTGGCAGAAAAGTTGGAAGGCAGATTACTGTTTTAGAACCTCTGCTTGACGCACATCTTGAAGGAGGAGACAGAGTTAATGCCACACTTATGCCAATCAGCACTGCAGGCAATACAATCACTTTTAGAAAGTTTGCCCGTGACCCATGGACCATTACAAAATTCATTCAAACCAAAACAATTTCTGTAGAAGCAGCAGCTCTGATATGGATGGCCATGCAATATGAGCTAAGTGCGATTATTGCCGGAGGAACAGCAAGCGGAAAAACTTCTGCTCTTAACTGCTTTGCAAATTTCTTTCCTCCAAACCAGAGGATTATTAGCATTGAAGATACAAGAGAAGTCAGGCTGCCAAAATTTTTGCACTGGGTACCTATGAATACCAGGCTTCCTAATGCAGAAGGCAAAGGAGAGATTTCTATGGAAGACCTGCTTATTAACAGCCTGAGAATGAGACCTGACAGAATATTAGTTGGTGAAGTCAGAAGAAAAAGAGAATCCGAAACCCTGTTTGAAGCTATTCACACAGGACATAGTGTTTATGCAACTTTTCACGCAAACAATGCACAGCAGACAGTTGAAAGACTTACAAATCCTCCAATTGATGTTCCTAAAATTATGCTGCCTGCAATCAGCCTTATAATAGTTCAGTTCAGAAACAGGAGAACAGGAACAAGAAGAACATTCCAGATTGCTGAGATACTTGATGATTCAACAGTCAATATAATGATGCAGTATGACCAGAAAAAAGATAAGCTGGTGAAAGTTAATCCTTCCAAGTCCTTATTCAAGACCTTGAAACTTTACACAGGAATGAGTGATGCAGATATAAAAAAAGATCTGGCTGAAAAAGAAAAAGTTTTGAATTATCTGATGAAACATGAAATTACTGATGTAGATGAGGTTGGAAGAGTAATTGCAGAATATTTTACAAATAAATCCAACATCATGAAATTTGTCAATGCAAATAAGAAATTTGAAGATTAAAAATATTATGGATTAAAAATATTTTGAAAATATTGTTTTTGATTAATGATTATTTCCGGAGGGTGATAAATGTCTATATTTAAGTTAATTGCTAGGCGCATGCCTGACTTGAAGATAAAATTAATTCAATCTCGCATGTTTGAAGAGCCAGAGCACTATGTAAAAAAAACTTTTAGCACAGCTTTATTTCTCACCTTTGGAATCTTAATAGTTGCTTTTACATTTGTAAAAAAGCCAGGAGTAATAATTTTAGCTCCTATTATTTTTTTATTTGCTTTTTCTTATTTTCTAAGATATGTTGATGTAAAGATTACAAAGATTACAAGAAGCATTGACCAGGAAATAATCTTTGCAGGCAGGTTCCTGATTATTGAACTTCAATCAGGTGTGCCTCTTTATAATGCGTTTATCAATCTCGGTAGGAATTATAAAGTGATAGGGCCTTTTTTTGACGAGATTGTAGAGAAAGTCAATCTAGGAACAACAATGGAAGAAGCTATGAATGAAGCCATAATAAATACACCTTCCCCGGATTTAAGAAAACTAATGTGGCAGGTTCTAAATTCTATGCGAACAGGCGCTGATGTTGCTGACTCTCTTAATGCAGTTATAGACCAAATTGTAAGGCAGCAGCAAATTGCTGTTAAAGAATATGGACGAAAACTTAATCCTCTGGCAATGTTTTATATGATGATAGCAGTCATTGTTCCAAGCCTGGGAACAACAGTGCTTATTGTGCTGGCCACATTTCTTGGCTTTCCAATACCATTGCCATTTTTACTGATAATGGCAGGTATGGTTGGATTTGTCCAATTCATGTTTTTTGCAATAATTAAATCAGCAAGACCGCCTATGGAGCTATAGTAGGTTGATAATGAGATGAATATTATGAAATTCAATTTTTTCAAGAAAAAAAAGCAGGAACTTCCTGTTGAAGAAGGTAATGAAGGTAATGAAGGTAATGAAGGTAATGAAGGTAATGAAGGTAATGAAGGTAAAGAAGGTAAAGAAGAGAAGGTTAAGAGTAAAGAGAAAAAGATAGAAAAAGAAAAAATTCCTGATAAATCAAAAACCAAAACTCCCGAACCATCTATAAAATCAGATCTTGAAAAAAAGCTGCCCAAAGCAAAAGACCTTGAAAAACTCAAGAACCTGAAAAAGAAAAATATTCTATCTAAAAAAAAGAAAAGAAATAAAAGAAGTTATTCCATCAGAGGCTTTGTTAAGAGCATTGACCTTCAGAAATCTTTGGAAAGGGCAGGCATGGTAACTTTAGATGCCAGAAAAATTGCAAAAAAACTATTTAAATTTAATGTCTACCTTTGCATTGTATTAACAGTTGTAGTTATTATCCTGAATATTGCTTTTCAAAAAAGCTTTGGAAACCTTGTGGTGTTTTTGCTTGGTTTCTGGATAACTGTATTTTTTATTCTTCTGGCATTATTATGGATGGTGTATTTGATTTATCTGGATTTGAAAATATTCCAGAGAAAGCAGGCTATTGAAGCTGTTTTTCCTGACTTTCTTCAGCTGACAAGTGCTAACATCAGTGCAGGTATGCCTATTGATCAGGCTTTATGGTATGCTGTCAGGCCCAGCTTTGGTGTGCTAGCAAAAGAAATAGAAGATGTTGCAAAAAACACAATGGCAGGAGAGGATTTGGCTGATGCTTTGACTGATTTTGCAAACAAATACGATTCAAAGATAATTCAAAGGTCTGTTAATTTATTGCTGGAGGGCATGGCTGCTGGCGGAGAAATGGCTGATTTGCTCAGCAAAATTGCTTTGAATATTGAAGAAACAAAGATTTTAAAGAAAGAAATGGCAGCTAATGTAACTACATATGTTATTTTTATTTCTTTTGCCACAATTGGAGCTGCTCCTGTTCTTTTTGGATTAGCTACTGAGTTGTTAGTCATAATTCAGAATATAACCAGTAGTTTAGGTTCTACAATGGGTGCTTCATCTAGTTTTTTCAGTTTTTCTTTTTCTGCAGATTCAATAAAACTCAGTGATTTCAGGATTTTCTCTTATTTGATGCTGACAATTTCTGCATTTTCATCTGCCTGCATAGTTGCTATTATTAAGAAAGGAAGAATTAAGGAGGGTTTGTCTAATATCCCTATTTTTATTGCAGTTTCACTGATTCTTTATACATTTTCTACGATGATTATTCATGCTGCTTTTGGAACATTTTTTTAATCAAATCGATTTGTCGAGAAAGATTCAATAGCCGAAAAAGTATCTCAATAGTGTATTTACCAAAAACTTTATAAATATTGGAAAGAATAAATAAGAAAAAAGTATTGTAATTACGTTAAAGGTAATTATAGAAAAAGAGTGAGGTGAAGAAATTATGAAAAAAGGACAAGCAGCAATGGAATTCTTGATGACTTATGGCTGGGCAATACTAGTTGTATTAGCAGCTATTGGAGCACTTGCATACTTTGGAGTATTGAGTCCCGATAGATTTATGCCAAGCAAATGTTTGGTCGCTGGAGGATTTAGTTGCGTAGAATATAAAATGGATGATACTACAGAGACAGTGAAAATCTACTTGCAGAACAACCTGGGAGTGGACGCATCTCCAGTGAACGTTACCCTAACAAACTCACAGGGAATCGAATGCGCAGGAGCTAACACAGGTGTTGATATACCAACCCTAACAAACGGCCAGAAAAGTACGGTGATTACCTTTGGAAATGATGCAACTAACTGTCCATTTACAGCATCATCATTCAAAGGAAACATTGAAGTCTCATATGTTAGAAGTGGAGAAACAGAATCACACACTGCAACAGGCTCAATATCTGGTAAGTTTGAATAAATTTTTTAATATTTTATTTTTCTTGTTTTTAAGAAAAATATTCAAAATTTTTAATTTTGTTTTTTTTATTTCTTTTTTTCTTTAATGATTCTTTCTAATTAGACTTATTACTCTTAAGGCAAAATTTCTTCGATTCTTACATAGAATGCGTTACGGGGTGGCACCCAACCTTTTAAGAAAATGTTGGCGAAAATGTGGAGCATAAAGCTCCACGCGTGTGGCTTTACGCCACACACTTTTACCAGATTTTTGAAAAATCTGTGCGGGTTGTAGCATCTAATGCTAATAGAAACAAAAATTTTGAGAGTAATGAGTTGATATGGAATTATTAAGCAAAAGCATAAACTTAATAAAAGACATTTACAATCCTTTAGTCTGAGGTGGTGTGATTGGATAAAATACATGAGATAACTGGATATCAAATCTTAGATTCAAGAGGAAATCCTACTATTAAAGTTATTGTTAAAACTAAAAAACATTCTGGCTTTGCAATGGTTCCTAGCGGAGCAAGCACAGGAAAATACGAAGCATTAGAGCTTAGAGATAAAAAGAAGCCATATGGTGGAAAAGGAGTCACCCATAACATTGATATTATTAACAAGAAAATCAGCAAAAAACTCCATGGCATGAAAGTCACTAATCAGGAAGATATTGATTTAGAACTTAAGAGACTTGATACTACAGAAAATAAATCTATTTTAGGAGCAAATACAATCCTTGCTGTAAGCCTTGCTGTAAGCAGAGTAGCTGCTGATTTCAAGAAAAAAGAGTTGTATGAGTATTTAGCAGAGCTTTCTGGAAATAAGAATAATCCAGTGCTTCCTGTTCCTCAGGCAAATGTGCTGAATGGCGGAGCGCATGCTGGAAATTATTTGAAGTTTCAGGAGTTTTTGCTCTTGCCAACTGGTGCCAAGAACTTTGCACATGCAATGCAAATGGTGAGTGAGACATATCATTTGCTTAAGAAGATTATTGATGATAAATATGGTGTAAATGCCACTAATGTTGGCGATGAAGGAGGCTTTGCACCGCCAATAAGAACAGCAGAAGAAGCCCTGGAATTAGTCAATGCTGCTATTGCAAAGGCAGGCTACAAAAGAAAAATAAGAATAGGTATGGATGTTGCAGCAAGTGAACTTTATTATAATAATGAATATGACATAGGTGCTAATTTCAGTGCAAAAGGCCTGACAACTTACTACGACAGATTACTTAGTAAATTTGATATCAAGAGCATTGAAGACCCTTTTGACCAGGATGACATGGATGCATGGCAGGAATTCATGAGCACTGTGGCAAAAAAAAGAAAAATACAGATTATTGGTGATGATTTAACTGTTAGCAATCCTTCTCGTGTCAGAAAAGCTATAAATGAGAAATTATGCAATGCTTTGCTTCTTAAGGTAAATCAGATAGGAACTCTAAGCGAGGCTTTGAAAGCAGCGAAAATGGCTCAGGAAGCAGGATGGGAAATTGTTGTAAGCCATAGAAGCGGCGATACAGAAGACCCATACATTGCAGACCTTGCTGTTGGTATTGGAGCAAGCCAGATAAAACTCGGAGCACCTTGTCGCGGTGAAAGGACTGCTAAGTATAACAGATTGATAGAAATAGAATCTGATTTAAAGAAAAGTGCTTATGCAGGCAAGAAGCTGAAGTTTTGAGTTTACTTATTTTTTTTGTAATATGTAGCAGGGTCAAAAATCTTATTTATAGTTTCATTTACTTTGTCTATTTGTTCATCAACACCTTTACATGTGCTTTTTGCATTCTTACTATTAAGAAAATCTAAAACATTTTCCATATCTTTATAAGGCAGATTCCAAAAATGTTCTGATGTTAATAAGCAATACATTAATGCTTGATGAGTCTTTGGATTATAGGTCATATTTATCCCCTCTCAAATTCTTTTATTTTATTAACTCTTATAGCATGCCTGCCTTCTAAGAATCTTGTTGTGAGCCATGCTTTGAGAGCTTTTACAGCTTCACCTTCTTCAGTTGTTCTTGCACCAAGACAGAGAATATTTGCATCATTGTGCTGCCTGCTTAATCTTGCGGTTTTTTCATCATAAGCCATTGCAGCCATTGCACCTTTGACTTTGTTGGCAGCAATACACATGCCAATACCTGTTCCGCAAACAAGAATACCTTGTGTTTTATCTTTGACAACTTTTCGAGCAGCTTTGAAAGCTTCATCAGTATAATCATCTTCTTTGTCAAACTTAGGTGTTAAGTCATCAAAAGGAACTTCACTTTCATTAAGAACTTCTTTTAGTTTTTCTTTTAATTCAAAACCTGCATGGTCAGCTGCAAGAATTATTTTTTTCTTTTTTTCTTCCATGATAATAGGATTATTAATCAGTTATATAAACTTTTCGTCAATTTAATGACAAAATTCTGAAAGAATTTTGAATTTAAAAATAAAAACAATTTTTAAATGACAAATTTTATAAATATTTATCCCTATTTATATGTTGTAGGTGGTATGATTGATTGTTAAGGTTGGTGTCAGTATTTTGAGTCTGGATTATAATGATATTACTGTGATTAACCAGGCTCTTATGAGAGTCGACACTGCGAATTCTGTTCATCTTGATGTGATGGATGGCAAGTTTGTGCCTCAGAAAACATTTGACCATACTCTTCTTGAAAAAATAGATACTAAACTGAATAAAATTGTTCATCTTATGGTTAAGCAGCCTGAGAAAATTGTTGACAAATACATAAAAGCAGGTGCTGAGGGAATAATTTTTCACATCGAAGCAATACGTTCTCCAAAAAAACTAATTGAGCATCTAAAAAAGAAAAAAGTTTCTGTAGGTATAGCTTTAAATCCAGAGACTCCTTTGAAAAAAATAGAAAAAATTCTTCCTGATGTTGACTTAGTGCTGGTCATGACTGTCAAGCCTGGCAAAGGAGGGCAAAAGATGATGAAAACTCCTCTTAAAAAAGTCAAAAGCATAAGAAAAAAATATCCTATGAAAGATATTGCTGTTGACGGAGGAATAAATGCAGACACTGCTTATCTGGCAATAGAAGCAGGAGCTAATATTCTTGTTTCAGGAAGCTATATATTTAACAGCAATGATCCTAAGCTTGCTATTGATTTGCTTAGGAATGCTTGAGTTTATTTACACAGATATTATTTATATGTTATGTTCTATGTTTTCAAGAACATGTTCTATTTTATCAAGTGCGTGCCATACTTGTTCAAGTTTCAAACCTATTTGTGATGCAAATTGAGCACGAGCATCCCTGTCATTCAAATATTTTGGTTGATGAGTAAGTTTATGTACATCTTCAACGCATTCACGAATAATATCTCTTATTTTTGCCATGTTATCACCTTTTTTCTGATTTTGAATTTTACTACTTTCTAACATTATTATGCTGTGTTTATAATTCTTTTGAAAACATTTAAAACCAATCATTTTTTCCTGTTCTACATGAGAATATTCAAAATCCCTCTTAATGCAGGCGCTATGAGCAAGAAGCAGGGAATTGAAAAAGGCCCTGATAAGATAGCTGGTTTTCTAAAAGATTTTCATCTTACTGAGAATAATTATTTGCCTGTGTTTGATGTCAAAGAGATTAAAGTTGATAATTCAAATCTTTCAGAAGCACATAAGATGATTGAACAAGCAGTTGAGAAAATTGATTTTCCAACTGTTTTGATTGGCGGAGACCATTCAATGACATATCCTGCTTTCAAGGCTTTTGCAAAGAACAATCCCAAAGCAGGAATTATTGTTTTTGATGCTCATCCAGATGTTCAGGAAAAACACAACCCTCCAACACATGAAGATTACTTGAGAGTTCTGATTGAAGAAGGAATTGTTGATAAAAACAATGTTATTCTGGTTGGCACAAGAAACATGAGCATTCAAGAGAAAAAATTCATTGATGATAACAAATTAAAAGTTCATTCTATGAGAAAAATCAGCTTTGATATTCTCAGAGAAGTTGCAGACACTATTATGAGTGTTGCAAGACTCTGGAGCAAAGTATACATATCTGTTGATATTGATGTTCTTGACCCTGGTTTTGCTCCAGGAACAGGTTATTGCGAGCCAGGAGGCCTGACAACAAGACAGTTGATTTACATCATCCACAGACTTAAAATGCTCAGAAACATTGGCATGGTTGATGTTGTTGAAGTCAACCCTGACAAAGATGTGAATGATATTACTTCTAAGACAGCTGCAAAGCTGGTTGTTGAGCTAAGCTGATTATTCTCACTTAATAGTAGTTAATTATGCGAAAGTTTTATAAATTATTATAATCTCTTTGCTATGATTGACCATGACTACAGAAAATCAATCATACCAAGGAAGTGTGTTAATTGGTGATAAACACCAAAAATCTCAATATATAAGGACTATTTTTTTGAGAAATGGATTTTCACCATTACCTGATTCCGAATTAACTGATTTAATAATTAATAATTTCAATTCTTTCAAGGAAAAAGACCTAGTTAATTTTCTTAAAGAAGAAAAAAGATTTAATCAAAGGCCAATGCATATGTTGAATGAAGAAGGTTCTATTGAGGAAGTCGTTCATTGGTATGGTTTACGTAAAAGTTTAGAAAACCTTCCGAAATACATGAGTGCTTCTGAAAAAGCAGGTCTGACATATGAACAATCTCAGGATCTTCTTATGCATATGATGAAATCTATTAAATATGAGTTCATACAAGAATACAATAATATAATGCTTTTAACAAGAGCTATTAATCACAATGCAGAAAACCAAGCAGACTTGCCTTCAAACCTTGATACATTCAAAGAAATGATTAAGACAAGTGCGGATAATGGCGTGATGGATACTTCTTTGTTTATTTTCTCATTTGCAACTAGATTGGGACTTTCTGTTAAGCAAGCATCCCAAACGATTATGAAACTTCCTGAGGCTGATGGTTCATTATGCGGATATGTATTTCCCAGTTTCAATGATGCATTCAGGTCGCTTCACTTGGCTAAAGTCAATCCAGAATTAGTAGTGGAAGTTTTTCAGATACTAGGTGGTGAAAGACCTTATTACCAAGCAAGCAATTACCGGGAATTTGAGGATTTAATTACTTTTGGATGTCCTTGTTATGGTATCACTCCAAATGAAATGCTCAGTATGTTTTTCTCATATGCAAAAACAAGGAAAAAACAAGATAACTTGCTAGAACAATTTAACAAAAAACTGAATCCCTCCAAATCATTGAAAAAAGGCAAAAATATAATAGACCCTTTTTCAATAGAAAGATATTTTCAAGAATCCCAAGGTTCGCTCGAATATGCAGCTCTTCCTTATATTAATAAAAAATCATTTTCTGAAGGAATGAAAGACCTTGAAAAAATAGCGATGACAGGAGGAGGTTGGAATCCCTTAAGTGAGGGGATGTGGGTGTTTGACTCTAATGAAGAAACATGGTACTCTTTAGGTGGTAAGCTAGAACTCAAACCAGGCGGAGCAAGAACTAATTTTATTACTTATGACATATCTAAATTGAGCAAAGATCCTATTTTTGTCCATACCCATCCAGAATACTTGGAAATTATGGTGACTCCTTCTCGAGATGCTATGGCTGTCGAAGCTTTAAGATATAAACTTGCTAAATTTTTCTCTGCGAGTCCAAGCGTAGCAGATTATAATGCCATGGCAACTTTGATGCAAGAGGCCAGTACAAAGATTAATCCTAAATCATTAATTGTGCACTCAACAGGAACCACTGAAATGGTTTTTCCTAATGATATAGATAAAATAAAAAAAATGGCTGAAGATTTCAGTGCATTGAGAGATAATTTTCTGCTTGAATTTGATGCTATCAAGTATTATTCAACTTTTGGAGATTCAGAGACAAAACCTGTCTTTGTGCAAAGGTTAATTACTAGACTTAATGGATATCTACCATCTGGTTTTCAAAATAACTTTTATCCAAGGTAAACCTTTTTTATCTGTGAGCTAAGCTAGCTCTACTCTAAAATTCCCCAAAACAAACAAAAATTAAAAAATTTTTGAAGTTCCTGAAAGCTTTGCTTTCAGGCTCCATCCAAAAAATAAATAAATGCTGTTTTTCTAAAAGAAAAATATGGGCAAGCCAAATATTCGGCTCAATCCCACAATAGAATCGATAAGAAACATAATACTGCTAGAAAAAGCAACAAAATTGCTTCTTTCTTG
>JAHJQO010000005.1 GCA_018819305.1 Nanobdellota archaeon | reverse complement strand
TTGTGAATCCTCACATGCAGCTCAAAGGAGCAACGCCTGCCGAAAAGGCAGGGCTTGATTTAAAATTAGAAAGAAACAAATTCTTAAAACTAATCAAACTAAGAGCAAAGAAAATCCATCATTCGCAAAGATGACAATGTCCGCGCACACTTGTCCAGTGGAGAACAAAAATTTTACGAAAAAAACAAATTTTTGACTCGCATAACAAAAAAGTTATGTGATTATGAAAGATTTTCGGGGTTGTCTTGTGGAAAATCTTTTTTTCAGGTGTGTTTGAGCACTATAATAATCCTGTTTTCTTTACTAATTCAAAAATCCCTATCTTTATGTATCCTAGCCAGGGAATTCTTAGCGCTGCTCTGCCTAAAATTTGATTTTCTAAAATTTTTGTCTCATCAATTTCACTATTTCTTAATGGAGCATTGTTATTATCTCCTTTTGTTTGGAACACAAATTCAGATGTGTATTCTTT
This sequence comes from Nanobdellota archaeon, assembly GCA_018819305.1. Taxonomy (GTDB): domain Archaea; phylum Nanobdellota; class Nanobdellia; order Woesearchaeales; family SM23-78; genus SM23-78. The sequence continues at coordinate 9,718 of JAHJQO010000005.1, read as the reverse complement.
CTTAATAACTCTGTGAATATAAGGCTCAGGGGTTCTTGATTTAAAAACAATAACATCACCTATTATTATGTCTTCAGGGTTTTTTCCGAAAAGAACTATTACATCGCCTTTGCTAAAACCGTTTTTAAAAGGAAATTCTTCAAAATCTGCTTTCGTAATATTTAATGAGGAGTAATATTCTTCATTCTCAGCCCACCACTGGTCAAATTGTTCATTATGCTCCATGCTGCTGCTGATTACAGAAACAACCGGCGTGCTTGTTCCGAATAATAATCCTATGCCTGGGAAAATAATGAATTTAATAATCAGATAAGCAAGTATGATGTTTATAATCCAACTGATAGTGGAGTTATCGTGCCAGAGAAAGTACCATATTTTGCCGTACCATGTTTTCGGCTTTTTTTTCTTGGGCATTATGTTTAAGATAAGCTAATGCTTAAAAAAGATTGTGTTTTTTTTGCGAAACTTACTTATGATAAACCCTGTACCATTCATAAACAAGATATGCCAGGAATAATACTAGAGCTATTGTAATTATTATCTTTCCTGTCATTGTTATTTTCAGCAAAAGACTGGTCACAATCCAGGCTGTCAAAATAATAATTATGCCTATTATTATGTTTTTGATTTTGCTGTTTTCTTCTTTCTCTATTTGTTCTTTTATTCTTAGCCTGCTCATTTTTTTAGTATGTTTGTTATTTTTAATTTATTATTTTTTCCTTTAAACAGGATTTTGTCATTTTTAATTATTTTGTTTAGGTTTGAAAGCCAGTCTGTTTTGTCTTTAAGATTTTCGAATTCTTTATCCATGTTCTTGTCAGCGTTCTTGTTTATCTGGTTTGTGTAAGCTTCTAATCCCTGCATTGAAACAAACAAGTTGTATACATCATTATCTTTTTCCTGCAGCTGGTGCAGGATTAATGGAGTGTTTAGGATTGTTTGTGGTTTGTTTTCTGCTGCTATTTCAGGGTTGTTGTTGAACATCTGCTTTATTGCTTTGCAGCAAAGAAATGTTTTCTGGCTGAAAGGATGATTCCAGAACATGCAGAGAAGGGCTTTAAGTTCTTTGTTATTTATTTGCGAGTATGCAGAGAGTATTATCTTTTCTGTGTTGGTTCGGTATTTTGATTTCTCTTTTATCAAGAAGTTATTCTTTACTGCTTGTTCTATTTCCTGCCTTGCTTTTTGCTTGTAAAACCTGCCGTTCTCATTATACCAGAACATACCTAGCTCCGAAAGGCTTTTTGGCTCTACAAGGCCAGCTAGAATTGCTAACCTGGCGTATTTGCCTGGTTCTTTATCTACCATTTGAATTTTATCCAAGAATCATCTTTGAAATGGGTTGTTTTTAAAGATTGTTGTGATGTAATAGCGAAATGTCGGTATTTATTGTTTGTTTTTCATCCATTCATAGGCAGGTATCACACTGATATTTTCAAACTCATCTTTTTGTTCTAAAGTTAGAATTATACCTTTTTTTAGCTTGAATTTTTTCATCGCCTCTTTTAACCCGTTTATTTCCCTGTTTTGGTTGTGTTCATTTAATTCATAGCATACCTGGTATGCCTGAGTTATTTCTCCTTTTTCCTTAATTACAAAGTCGCATTCATATTTTTCCTTAAAATAATATATTTCCTTATATTTTCTTCTGAGTTTAAGAAAAACACTGTTTTCAAGTATTCTTCCTTTATCTTCTGAAAATGATGCAGTATTTGCTTTTATAAGACCAGTGTCTATTGCATATATTTTTTTTGCATTTACGAGCTGCTTTTTATACGAATAATTAAATTGTGGAATTGTAAATAAAAGATAACTTTCTTCGTAATATGATATGTAAGATGTTATTGTGTTGGTTGAGCCCACTTCAAATATTTTTCTTAATTGGTTATGTGTGAATTCTTTACTTGTGTTTGTTATTAAGTATAATGCAAGTTCTTTAACAACATTTGTGCTTCTTAATCCGTATCTAGCAACAATATCCCTTATGATTATGTCTTTAAACACTTGTTGAAGGATTTCGTTGTTTTCATATTTTAGGTATTCTGGAAAACCTCCTTTATTAAGATAATCCTGAAATTTTTCTAATGAAGGGTTTTCCTTCTTTAGTTCTAATGATTCTATAAATGAAAATGGAAAAAGTTCATAAGTTAGATGTCTTCCTGTTAGTCTTGTACCTAGTTCCTTGCTTAGTAATGATGCATTAGAGCCTGTTATGAAAACCTTTTTGCCATTATCCTGTAGCCTTCTAATAAATTTTTCCCAGCCAGGAACATTTTGTATTTCGTCAAAAAAATAGTTTTTTTGCTCTCCATAGTCTTCTTTAAATATTTTGTTTAATTTTTCAAAATCAGCTAATTCAAAATCATTTGCTCTTGAATCCTCAAGATTAAAATAATAAAACTTGCTTGTTTTTTTCATTATTTGCCTTAATAGTGTGCTTTTTCCGCATCTTCTAATTCCAGATATTATTATTGCGTGGCTTGAATTGAAATCAATCTTTTTTATAAGTTCTCTAGGAATGCCTGTATTTTGTCTTTTTAACTCTTCTCTTTGCAGTTTTACAATTTCCCTGAGTTTATCTTTTAAAATCATATTATATGAACGTGTGCATTACTAATATATAAATGTTTGCATTACTAATGCACACTTTGGCTTTATAGAATTAGTTTCAGGCGCCCTATATACATAACCCTTATTTTTCTGTTATTTAGGATAATTTTTCTAATTATTTATCCTGTTTTAGCGAAATTTCGCCATAATGTTTATAAATAAGCTCTCCAAACAGAACTGTAAGGTTTTCGGTGATTATGAATTTATTATGGATTTGTAATCATTTACCTGATTTTATTCAAAACAAAGGAGGTGAAAACGAAATGAACAAAAGAAACTTAATCTTAATTGCTTTGGCATTAACAACATTAATGGTATTTACGCAGATTGGAGCAATGGCAAAAATTGTACCTATGGGTGCTTCTAGTGCATGTATCCTTGTTGGAAATGACCCGCCATGTTCTATATGCGAAGACTATGTAACAGGAAATTCATGTCACGCAGGTACTAATTGTGCATACTGGAACTCTTGTTGTAACTGGGCATTCTCAGCTTGTGCTGGCAGAACAGAAAAAATACACGACAACAGTGGTTGTCCTAACGAATGTTGCGCATAAGTAAAGAATGCAGTAGTTAAGTAAATTTTTTTTATAATTTTTTTCCCTTTATAATTTTTTGTATATTCTAAGAATTTTAGTTATATCTAGTTATTTACTTATATACTGTTTCTGTAACAATGCCTTTTTGCACTATTCTTCTGTTTGCATAGAAATAGTTCTGGTCTTGGAACAAAAGGAGTATGTCTAAATCAGCCACTTTTTCTGTTTTGGTAAAATTTATACCCTCTGTTTTTAGTTTAGCAGAAGCTATATCTTCTTCTGCTTCATAGTCATCATAGGTTATATTACCCATGTTTATTTCTTGCGGAGTTATGATTATTTTTGTATGAAAAGTATGGTAATCATTTTCAGGCGTTAGATTTATAATTTTTTCTGCTTCAAGGTAATTTGCTAACATTGGTCCCTGATTGTATAAATAAATACTTATTTTCATGAACGGTTCAATGAGGTTACCTGTAATTTTACCCTGTACTTCAATATCTGATAAACCCTCCTTTTGTTTGACTTCAAAGCTCACCAATTGTACAGATACATCTCTTCTTTTGGTTGCTATGTTTTCTATTTTGAATTCTTTTTCCCAATTTATTGAACAGAAAGTATTATTAAACTTGGGTTTTGGACAAATCTTTCCATTTAATATCTCGTCACGTATCTGGAACTTTATGTTTTTATCGCTTTTGTTAATAAAGCTGATGATTTTTATATCATCAGGATTTAATATTATATCTTCTCCTTTTTGATTAAGACGTTTTATCCGCGCATAGATATTTGGTTTGTAAAACGAATTGGTTTTATCGAAAAATATCGGTTTATCTGCATTAAGAATTGTTTGCGGGCAATGATTATCGCTTTGTGCACGATCACAATTACTTTTTAAGAGTCCATTAATAAAAATGTATTCTTCACCTTCTATCCCTATTAGTTCAGCGTCAAGGTTATCTTCGGCTCCTAACTCCCACAATCCTTTTTTTACTTTAGTTGTTATGTCAAATGATTTCCACAAGTTTGGTACATAAAAGACAAAGATGATAAAAATTACAAGAATCAATATTTTAGTGAGTGTATCTTCATTGTCCTTTTTCTTTTTTGTTTTTTTCTTTTTCATGTGCAGAGATTAGTATTCTCACAAATGTATTTCTTTGTGTCAGTTTTGTTTTGCCGAGGAACTATCCATTGTTTACATCCTGTGATGAATATCGGATCTTTAAACTCTTGTATTATGCCGAACTGGTCTCTTATCTTTTCACCTTTTCCAGATGCTAAGCCGAACTTTTTTTCGCAAAGAATATCATCATTTATCCATTGGTCTCCAATACAGTAAATGTTAATTGGTATTCCTTGATTTCTTATTGATACAATCTCAGGAATAACTTTCAAGGCGATCTCTGAACTTGGTGAGAAAAGGAAGTCTATTCTATCATCGCATCCCTGATGATCAATAAAATGGATATCTTCCTCTGTTGGGTATGGCCAAAAACTGCTTGTCAAAGGTTCATAATTTTCCAGATAATATGCTGGAACAAGATAAATAAGGAAGGCTATAATAAAACCAACAACCACAATTATCGCTTTGAAAGGTATGTTAATCTTTTTCTTCTTTGATGCTTTTAATATATTTGTTCCCATCATATAAACCAAAACTATTACGATTGCAAAATACAGATATTTAAGTATCCCATTCCTAACTATCAGGTCAAAATAATAAACAACTGGTAAAGAGGATAATGCTATTCCTGAAAAGTACACTGATAACAATTCTTTTTTAGCTAATACACCTAAAATTACCAGAATTCCTGTTGCTAATAACAATACGAATAAAATGTCCTTTGCACTGATTTTGTTTATTGAGTTTAAAATTTTTTCAAAAAAAGTTTTTTTGTTTTTAGATTTTTTTTCATCCGGTTTCATTTTTCTCACCTATCTCTTTAGGAACAAGTTTTTCCCCTGTTTTTGGACAAACACCTTCCTCCTTGCACCCACCCCAAAAATCTTCTAACTTATCTGTGGCGCTTTCTTCATCCTGAACAATCTTGTCTTTGTTTTCTTCTTTTAGTTTAATTTTACATTCATCAGGAGGAGATTCAAACCCATAACAAATGGCTTCTTTTAATGTTTCTGGAGTTCTTTCAGTTCCTTTATATATTGCATCATTTATAATTATTGTAGGTGAATTATATGCCTCTAATTCATCACCTAAATCCCTGTCTATTTCTGCTAGTTTTACTCCTTCTGTCTGTTGGCATACTCTTATTTTTGGAACGCTGAGTTCATTATTTTGAGCACATCCCTCCCAACAAGTCTCCACATCTTCAGATGTGCATTCATCATTTATACAGAGCACATAGTCCCACCATTTATCCTGATAGTACTTCCATATGCACAGCTGGCGCATATCTTCATTTAGTTCAGTCACTCCATGGAGTGAACATAAAGTATTGTTGTTAATGCATCCTCCGCTTAATCCAATTGTATCTGCTTTGTAAGTAAGATTGCTAATTATAAAACGAGGTTCTATAGTTACCTTATTTCCCAAATGAGACTGGACTGTCGCCAGAGCAGTTTCTGCTTGTTGGCCAAAAGGACAGAAACTCATTACAAACACCTTTACAGTGGGATTTTCGGCTTTTGGGATATTAGAGAATTGATCTATGTTTGGAGCTCCAAAGTAAATTAGGAGCATCACGGTAATCCCTATCCCTAACCAGAGAGCAGTTTTTTTATAGTTCCATGTCTTTTTTTGAAATAGTTTAGCAATCCAGATCACAAAGAGGGGGATGATTATGAAGAATATATATTTCCACGAAGTTTGTTTTACAAATATATCTAGATAGTATATAAAAGAAATGGCTGCATAAACTTCTGCTTTGAATGCATTCCCTGGTAGTGCATAGTGCGATAGTTGAAGTATGAAACTCAATATTGAAATTCCCACCACAATCAAGAGCAGGTCTTCTACTTTTATGTTTTTTATCCAGTTTAACAATTTATTTTTAGAATTGCCTTTTTTAGAATCATTTTTTTTCACCATCTCACCCACTCCCTCTGTTTTTTTTATTTTTCCTTTGAAAAGTTAGGATAACTTCTTATGTTTTGGGATAACCTTTTTAAATATTATTGTGATGTAATAGCGACATTTCGCTAACAGATTTGAATATATCTTTTTAAAATATAAATATTTATAAATGCTTGATTCCTACAAAATCGTAATTATTTAAATTAAAAATATTATTGTGTGGAGGGTATATAAAATGAATAAAAAACTTCTAACAACACTTTTTGTTATTGTAATGACAGTTTTATCTTTGGCTGCAGTTGTGTTAGCAGGCAAGCCAGGTATTGAAGCAGTGCTGCCAGGTACATATGATGATGCAAATTTCTTTGCACCTGATTATAATAACGGTGCTTCAGAAACCTTTAATGCTGGTGAGAGCAGGACATTTAATTATGAATGTAGCTGTGATAAACTGCCTGGTGATAGGCCTTGTAATGGAAATATAATCTTACAGGTTAATGATGGCAGTGGTTTTGTGAATGAAAAAACCAGCGCTTGTAATGTTCCTGAGAGCGGAACATGCTCAGCAAGCCACACAATTCTTTTTGATGAAGCAGACACTTATATTTTCAGGGTTTTCTGTGATGAAAGCTCAGGAGTAGATTTTACTCAGCCTTCTAATGAATATGTTGCTCTGACAGCAGTAAGCACAGGTTGCACTAATGGTGAGACAAGAGCTTGTCCAAACCAGTTAGGTGTTTGTGCTGGCTCTGTTGAAACATGCACTGGAGAAGTATGGCCTGGTTGTGATTATTCATCTATCTCAGGTTATGAAGTAGTTGAAGCAACATGTGATGACCTTGACAATGATTGCAATGGTGCTGTTGATGATGTTGATGCTGATGGTGACGGCTCAGGTGCATGTGCATCAGCTGCAGGAACAGTTAATGAACTGTTATTAACTGGTCTGAATAATGATCCTGGCAGCATTGACATTTTTGAATATCAAAATGACCAATATATGAATGTATGGTCTACAAGCACTCCTGGAATTAGTAACCTGGCAAACCCTGCGGGTGGTGAGATTGGTGATGTGACTCATGATGGTGTGAATGACTTTGTTATTACTAGGTATGACGGAACAAATTTTTTGATAGAAGTTTGGACTTATGACAATTCAAATCATGAATGGTATAATGTTTGGACTGGCATAGCTGATGGTGGTGCGTATGTTGCTGATATTGGCGACTTTGATAATGATGGTTTTACAGAGTTCGCATTAACAGTACAGTCTTCAGGTACTGGCTATGAAATCTGGGGTAATGATGTTGCCTCTGCTACAACTTTTAGCAGAGAAGCTATAGTAAAGGATTTCGGTGGTGGTACTACTTTCATTGATGGTAGTGGTGATTTAAACAACAATGGCATCCCTGAGCTTATCTTTCAGGATGGCGCTGGTAATCCTGTTGAGATTTGGGAGTGGACTGGAAGTTCTTATGAGTTACAGAGTATTGTAAATGTTTCCATCAGCCTTGTTGATGATATTGAATGCAGTGGCGATGTTAATAGAGATGGTGTTGTTGATTGTGTTATTGGAGGTAACAGCGAGCAATCACACATATTGACATATTCTGGTTTTTATTTTATTGACTACAACACTCCTGAGACTCCGAGCGTTTTTAGCTTCACTCAATCAGTTAGTATTGGTGACATCACTAATGATGGCTATGATGACTGGGTTGATGGTTCAAAAGATGGTCCAAGAGTATTCTCTTATAATGGAGTTTCTTATGCAAATGTTTGGAATTCTCCTGTAACATTTAGTAGCGTTCCTGGCATAGGATCAAGTTTTGTTGGTGACTGTGACAATGATGGAAAATCAGAGTTCATTTTTGGTTATCCTAATGAAGATAAGTATATGTTGTGGGAAAGTGATGCCATAGGAGCAACTAGTTTTGATAACACATTTACTTGGAGTAATCATGCTGCTGGTTCAATGCATGTAATGATCGGAAATCTTAATCCTTTCAATGATGGTGGTGTTGCTGACTGCAACGACAACAATGAAAACATATACCCTGGTGCAACAGAAATCTGCGGTAATGGCATTGATGACAACTGTAATGATGAGATTGATGAGGGCTGCACAGATTGCATTAATGGCGAGACAAGAGATTGTCCAAACCAAGTTGGTGTTTGTGCTGGCTCATTTGAGACTTGCACTGTAGAAGGAGCGTGGCCAGGATGTGATTATTCAGGAATAATTGGTTATGAAGCAGTTGAAACAACTTGTGACAGTCTTGACAATGATTGTGACAGTTTAATTGATGAAGGCTGCCCTATCTGTGATTTGAACACCACTCAACTCTGTCCTTTGCAGGATGGTGTGTGTGAAGGAGCATTCCAGCTCTGCCTTGGTGATTCATGGACTGAATGCTATTATGGACCTTATTATGAAGACCCAGAAGCAACTTGTGATGGATTAGACAATGATTGTGACACTTCAATTGATGAAGGCCTTTTAACAACTTATTATGAGGATTTTGATGTTGACACTTATGGTAATTTGTTAGTGAGCTCTCAGGTTTGTAGTCAGCCAGCAGGTTATGTTTTGGATAATCAGGATTGTAATGACAATAATGACCAGGTAAATCCAGGGATGACTGAGGTTTGCGATAACGGCATTGACGACAACTGCAACGACGAAATTGATGAAGGTTGTTCTTCAGGTCCTTTCTGTGGTGATGGCTACTGTGACGGAAGAGCTCTTGGCGAGGATTGTACTTTGTGTCCTGCTGACTGCTGGGCTGAACCAAAAGGTGCCTGCTGTGGCGACAATAAGTGCGATACTAAGAAAGGAGAAACAGCATTACTCTGTCCTGTTGATTGCAGTTAAAATTTTTTTTATTTCTTTATGGGAAATTTCGCAAATTTTTTCAAAGAGGTTAAACTCTAGTATTTAGGTTGCGGAACAAGCGCTTTTTTGTTATTAAACTAACTAAAAAGCTCGAATTATAGTTATTTCATTACTGAAAAAGAAAGCTTTATAAAGTAGTATATATTCCTTGATATGATGGAGCTTGCTTTATTAAAGGAATCCAATCCATGGTGGGAGGATAAGGGCTGGGCAGACAAGGATTTTCACCTTACAAATCTGAACAAGCAATCTATCAAATGGAGTTATTCAATAATAGATGATTTCAGCGCAGGCATTTATTCATTAAGGGGACCGAGGCAGGTTGGTAAGACTTGCTGGATAAAGCAGAAGATAAAATATCTGCTTGCAAAAACAGCACCGAGCAACATATTTTTCTATTCCTGCGATAACCTTAATAAAGATGATTTGCTTGAAATCATAAATGTTTTTCTGGAATTATCCCAACCTGGAAAAAAATTCATCTTCCTTGATGAGATACCTTTTGTTAAAGATTGGGAGCTTGCTATAAAGCACCTTTACGATGCTGGCAAATTAAAGGATTGCTTTGTTTTGCTTTGCGGTTCAAATTCATTAGACTTGAAACGCAGCGTGGAAAGACTGCCGGGCAGGGGTGATGCG
>JAHJQO010000045.1 GCA_018819305.1 Nanobdellota archaeon | reverse complement strand
GGTCGTCTTCCACGACCATACTTTTCCTCTTTCGGAAGAAACATGACGCAAGAAAGAAGCAATTTTGTTGCTTTTTCTAGCAGTATTATGTTTCTTATCGATTCTATTGTGGGATTGAGCCGAATATTTGGCTTGCCCATTTTATTTTTAATAGAATTAGGTAGTTAATTTATTTTTTGGATGAAGCCTCTTTTTTTCTTGGAAGATTTTCAAAGTAAAATATGTAGTTTTATCGCCCCTTCAAATTAATAAAAATTTCGACCGAAGGGAGTGTATCTGTGCAAAGCACCGCCCCCAACTCTTTTTTATTACTAAAGTGAAAATTCGATTGAGTTTAACATCGGGCCCTGTTAAACTCTTTTCCCCTATGTAGTGGGGGAAAATTGCGTCCGCAAAGTCGAATTTTCAATTATATTAGTCCGAGCGTAGCGAGTGTAACTGTCCGAAGGACTAAAGAGTTGGGGGCATTCTATCCAGCACGAAGTGCCTTAAAGAACAAGAATTAAGGGCGAGAAAACTTAAAGAGCTAATAAATACTAATTTTGATCATCTGTTAAATCTCTTCATTAATAATTCGTTGTCAAGTAGACGGATATCATCTTCATTTAGTTTAAATCTTAGTGCAGCCATATCTTCTTTAAGATGATTTTTATCCATTGAAGTGAATATAGCAACAAAATTTTTCTTAGAAAGTACCCATGCAATAATTACCTGAGCATCTGTAATATTATATTTTTTTCCAATTTCAACTAAAAGAGGAATCTTATCATATTTGATCTTATCTCTTCCAAACAGTTTGTAAGCAGTTATCATTATATCGTTCTTTTGACAATATGTAAAAGTGTCTACATCAGGTCCTGTGTTAGCCCATAGGTTGAATTTCATTTGGTTTACTACAATTTTTGCTTTAGAATATTTTTGTGCTTCTTTCAACTGAGACGGTTTAAAATTACACACACCTATGTTTTTTACTAAACCCATTTCAACAAGTTTATTCATTGCCTCCATAGTTTCCTTTAAAGGCATATTTGGATCGAATGAGTGCAAAAGGTAAAGATCTATATATTTTATTTTAAGTCTTTTAAGACTGGCATTTGCAGATTTTAGGACATCCTCATACTTAAAGTGATTATGATATACTTTGGTTGTTATAAATAACTTATTTCTATCACCACCTTCAATGGCTTTTGCAACTAACTCTTCACTATGGCCATCTCCATACACCTCTGCCGTATCTATATGAGTATAACCAACTTCTAAAGCAGCTTTTATGGCTTGTATCCACTCCTCATCTTTAGAATAATCTGCATCGTGTTCTCCACCAAAGGTATAGGTTCCTATTCCCAACAGAGGCATTTCAAATCCCGACTTGAGTTTTTTGGTTTCCATTATGTTTGTTAAATTAGTATTCTTTATATTTCTTTTCATTTTAAATCCCCTCTAATTTTTCAGCAATATTACAAAATCTCCCACATTAAGATTATTTTTTGGTGATTTGATAAGAGATCCTAACCTATAATGAAGATTGTATGAATCATTATCCTCGAGATATTTTTTAAGATTTAATTTAATTTTTTTATAAGTATCTGTATTAGCATATGCCCCTGCTATTCCTTTTACATAATCTCTTCCATCAGAACCTATTCCCAAAATATAAGAATGGGGTAATTTAGATATTGGCTCTATCGCATATCCTATCAATTCTTGCATCCTTCCGCCTTTACCACTACCATTTATTCTTACAGTAGATTCTCCTCCACAGATGTAAGCAAATGGCCTGTGGTTCTCAGATATCCAAGAAAATTCTTTTATAAGCTGATTTGCTATTCTTGAGGATTCTTCAAAATAGGGGAAATCTCTTATTTTTGTCCTTATTCCTTTTTCTGAAAAGTTTTTTTGTAAAATTTTCATTAAATCTAAATTGTCGAATAATACAACATGTTCCACTCTTTTATCAAAAAAAAGGTCTTTTCCTAAAAATTTCGTTTTGGGTATTATGTTAGTTATCTTAAGATTAACCAAAAGTTTAATTATTTCATTTCTTTTTTTAAAATTCAAAGGATATTCCATAGTTGGTCCTGATGCCACATGCATAGCACATTCTTTAGTGCCTCTGAACAAACATAGGATTTGGATTTGAATCTGGATTTAATTTCTGAACTGCTATTTTCACGTAGAGCTGGTCATTTATTGTTAATAGTTTTGTATCATAGTCCTGCGAAAAATAATTAATATTAATTTCAGAATCTTCTGGTGTTCTGAACAACAAATAATTCATATTCTTAAGTGATATGCCCTCAAAACAATCTTCTAATGAGCCAATAAAACCTTGTGATTCAAGCACTTTCTGTGTATCGGCTGGCAAAGAAGTTAAGAACTCCTTAAACATAGGATGATTCTCATCTTCAGACCTATAATAGCAATAATGTTTTTTTGGTTCATTTTCTATCACTATCAAGAATAATATATCTCTTTTTAAAGATTCTTCTAATGAATAATTTTGACAGAACAGAAAAAAGCACAAATTTCAATAAAATGCAAACCTTTTTAAATGGTAATTTATTCTTGTACTCTGAGAGAGAAAAGAGCGAGACAGACCGTTTAAAATATTAAAAAAGACAAAAAAGAGCTTTTTTCTCCAAAAACGGTCATTAGAGGTTTCAGAAAGTATGAAAAAACCTCAGGATAATACAAAAAAACAGCAGAAAGTTAATCCTTTAAAACCCAGTATGCGCGATAAAAAGCGCTATATGGCTTATGAAATCATGAGCAAAAAGCCGATTCAAATGGCTGACAAGGCTCTGATTGCAAAGATAAAGGAGCTGCTTGGCGTGTTCATGGCTGGCGATGCTGGTGTTATGAATGTCAAGTTTAATCCAAAGAGCCAGAAAGGAGTGCTAAGGGTTGACAGAAAGTTTGTTGATAATATACGGAGCTGTTTTGTAATGATAAAAGATTTAAACAATGAGAAAGTCCTGATTAGGACAATAAAAGTCAGTGGTATGATTCACAAGGCTAAGAAAGAAATCGAGTGAGGTAACAAAAATGCAACCAGTTCAACATCAAATGATGGGATATGACAGGGCAATCACAATGTTCAGCCCTGACGGAAGACTACTACAGGTAGAATATGCAAAAAAGACAGTTAGATTAGGCAACACAGCCATTGGAATGGTTTGCTCTGACGGAGTATTACTAGTTACTGATAAAAGGCTTGTTGACAAGCTTGTTGTGCCAGAGGCAATTGAAAAGATTTTCAAGATTGATGAGCACATCATGTCTACTGCTGCAGGAATTATCAGCGACGCAAGAGTGCTTATTGAGCAGGCACAGGTCAAGGCTCAGCAGCACAGAATGACTTATGATTTTCCTATTGACACAATAACAGTTGTGAAAAGCATTTGTGATTTAAAGCAAATATGCACACAGTCTGGAGGACTAAGACCTTTTGGAGTCTCTCTTTTAATTGCTGGTATTGATGAAAACGGAAAAAGACTGTTTGAAACAGACCCAACAGGAATTTTTTACCAGTACAGAGCCACTGTTATTGGAGAAGGAGAGCCTGAGATTGAAGAAATCCTTCACAAGGACTACAAGGATAGTATGACTATTGATGACGGATTAAAGCTTTGTGTTAAGGCTTTGAAAAAAGTCCTGGATCATGACTTTAATGCTGACAGAATAGATGCAGCTTATATTGACGAGAAAGAAAGAGTCATGAAAAAGATTCCTAAGGCAAAGCTAAAAAAGTTTTTGTAAATATTTTATGAAAAAATAAGGTGAAAAAAAATGCGCCAGACATATGATAAGGAAAAAGTAAGCCTTAATCTCGCAAGGATTAAGACACATGGCGAAAACTTTGAAATAGTGATTGACCCAGACAATGCTGTCAAGTTCAGGCATGGAGAAGGAAATATCAGAGATGCTTTGAAATCAGAAAAAGTTTTCAAGGATGCTGAAAAAGGTGATCTTGCCAGTGAGCATCATATGCAGGAAGTTTTTCAGACAACAGATACTTTGAAAGTTGCTGAAAAAATAATAAAAGAAGGAAGCATTCAGGTTAGCGACGAATACAGAGACAACTTAAAAAATGAAAGAAAAAAGCAAATCCTGGAGATGATTACAAAAGACGGCGCAGATGCCAACACAGGCGTGCCTGTTACTGCTAACAGACTGAGCAATGCTTTGAGAGAAGCAGGAATAAACATAGATATTTTCAGGAAAGCAGAAGACCAGATTAAGGAGATTATTGAAAAATTAAGACCTGTTCTTTCGCTCACTTTTGAAAAGAAGGTTCTTAACATAAGAATTCCTTCTAACAATGCTGCAAAGCTTTACGGCTTTGTAGACAGCCACGGCAATATTGCTGACCAAGCATGGCTTAGCGACGGCTCATGGAGCTGCAAGCTTGAAATATCAGCCGGCCTTGTGACAAAATTTGTCGATGAGCTGAAAAGCAAGACCCGCGGAGACGTGGAAATAGAAATAGAAAAAAAACAAATAGCAAAACAAAAAAAACAATAAAGAAATAAAAAAACAAAGAAATATAACAATGGTGAAAATATAAAATGAGTGACGGAAAATTACTTGTAAAAGATAAAGAAGTTGTTGTACCAGGAGAAGTACTTGTCAAAGGCATGGGCTTTCTCCCAGGATACGGAACTTATAGAAAAGAAGATGAAATAATTGCCAATCGACTTGGATTATTAACAGTTGACGGCAAAGTACTAAAGACAGTTCCTCTTTCAGGAAGATACATGCCAAAAAGAAATGATATAATTATTGGCAATGTTATTGATATTCTGATGAGTGGATGGAGGCTCGACACTAACAGTCCTTATTCAGCAGTTCTTCCTTTAAAAGATGCTAGTTTTAACTACATTGAGAAAGGAGCAGACCTGACCAGATACTTTGAGCTTGATGACTATATTGTTCTCAAGGTTACAAATGTTACAAGCCAGAAACTGGTTGATGTAACATGCAAAGGCCCTGGTTTGCACAAGCTGAGAGGCGGAAGAATAATTCTTGTGAATACTCACAAAGTTCCAAGAATAATCGGCAAAAAAGGCTCAATGGTTTCCCTGATAAAAAATGCTACTGGCTGCAAGATTACAGTCGGGCAGAACGGCATGGCATGGATTAGTGGAGAGCCGGAAATGGAAGTTATTGCTGTTAATACTATTAAGATGATTGAAGAACAATCTCATGTTAGCGGACTGACAGATAAAATCCATGCTTATCTTGAAAAAGCTACTGGAAAAAAAGTAGCTTTGGCTGAAGATAAACCAGATAATGAAATGAAAGAAGTAAATAAAACAGAATCAAGCAGCAAAGCTGCTGATTCAAAAAATCAAAAAGATTTTTTGAAATCAAGAGATTCTGAATCTTTAACAAACATAAAGAAACCAAAGGAGTGATTATAATGAGTTCAAAATTTACAAAAAGACCAGACGGACGAAAGTTCGATGAAACAAGAAAGATAGAAGCAAAGGCTGGCGTTATTAAGAAAGCTGATGGAAGTGCATATTTTAAGATTGGCAAGACAACTGCTTATGCAGCTGTTTACGGACCAAGAGAACTGCACCCACGACACATGCAGGATCCTAAAACAGGAATTCTGAGATGCAACTATAACATGATGCCTTTTAGCAGCGAAGAAAGAGTCAGACCAGGTCCTTCTCGAAGGAGCAAGGAAATAAGCATGGTAACTGAAAAAGCACTAGGACCAGTAATGGACCTTAAGGATTATCCTAATGCTGTTGTTGATGTATTCATTGAATTGACAGAAACAGATGCTGGAAGCAGATGTGCTGGAATATGTGCTGCTGCAATTGCACTTGCAGATGCAGGAGTTACAATGAAAGACATGGTAAGTGCTATCAGCATTGGAGTTATTGACAACAATATTGTAATGGACCTTGACGGCGAAGAAGAACATATTGAAGATGTTTTTGTTGCTGACATTCCAATTGCAATGGTTCCAAGCACAGGAGAAATTACTCTCCTGCAGATGGACGGCAGAATGACCAAAGAAAACCTTCTAGAAGGAATAAAGATGGTCAAGCCTGTGCTTAAGAATATTGCAGAAATACAAAGAAAAGCACTAAAAGATAAATACAAAAGGTGATTACAATGAATCAAGATATAAAAAATCACATTAATGAAGCCCTTAAGAAAGGTGTCAGACTTGATGGAAGAAAAAAAGATGAATACAGAAAACTAGAGATAGAAGTAGGCGTGATTGCAACTGCTGAAGGCAGTGCAAGAGTCAAATGCGGAGATACGGAGATTATTGCAGGTATTAAATTATCTACGGGAACACCTTATCCTGATTCTCCAGATTCTGGAGTCATGATGGTAGGCACTGAATTATTGCCTATGGCAAATCCTGAGTTTGAAAGCGGACCTCCAAGAATTGAATCTATTGAAACTGCCCGTGTTATTGACAGAGGTATAAGAGAGAGCAAGACTATTGATACTAAGAAATTATGTATTGAAAAAGGAGAGCTTGTATGGATGGTCATGGTAGATGTTCTGCCATTAAACCATGATGGAAACTTGATTGACCTTGGCGGATTAGCTGCACTTGCTGCGCTAAAAAATGCCAAAATGGTTGAGCTAAAAGACGGCAAGCCATTATTTGGAAAAAGGACCAAAGAGAATTTGCCTGTTTCATGCATGCCAATACCAGTCACTGTGTTGAAGATAGGAGATAACTTAATTGTTGACCCAACACATGAAGAGGAAAAAGCAGTTGATGCAAGACTAACTGTGAGCGTGCTTGAGGATAACACAATCTGTGCAATGCAAAAAGGCGGAGACTCACCTCTAAGCGAAAAAGATATAAATGACATGGTTGACCTAGCTATTAAAAAAAGCCAGGAATTAAGGAAAATACTAAACGAGGCTTTAGCAAAATGACAAACAACATCGAACCGCTAGCAGAAGGCGATTATACAAAGTATGAGAAAGCACGATTGATAGGTTCAAGAGCCCTGCAAATAAGCATGGGCGCTCCTTTCATGCTAAAGCTGACTGCAAAACAACTCGAAGAAGCATGCTACAACCCTATAGAAATCGCAAAACTCGAGTTTGACGCAGGTGTTTTGCCTATCACAGTCAAAAGAACCATGCCGCATGAGCGGTAAAATTTTTTTATTGTTTCTATTGTTTTTAAGCAGGATTCTTAGGTGACTACAAAAAACACAAACTGTAGACACCTAAAGCGAAATATTTAAATATGTAGACACCTATACTTAGTTTATGCATCTTGAAAAAAGAAAGGAAAATGGGAAAACCAAATATTTCTTAGCACATTCATACAGAGAAGGAAACAAAGTCCATAAATTCAGAAAATACTTAGGGATAGATTTAAAGCCAGACAAACTTACAGAAAGGAAAGAAATAGCAGAAAAACTAATTCTTGAAGAAATCCATAAATACAAAATCATTCAAGATCCTCTTAATGTAGAACTATCCCAAGAAGAAATAACATCAATCAAAGCTATTGAAAAACAAATACCCTTAAAAATTGAGCATCTTTCAGAACAGGACTGGACAACATTCTCAGAACTATTTACTTACAACACAAACGCAATAGAAGGAAGCAAACTAAACAAGAAAGAAGTAAAAGACCTATTAGAAAAAGATAAATGGCCTGATAAATCAAAAGAAGATATAGCAGAAGCATTCGGAGTAGATGAAGCAATAAGATTCATAAGAAAAACAAAAAAACACCTGTCAACAGAACTCATAAAAGAAATTCACAGGATAGTTTTCAAGAACTCAAAACTATTTGCAGGAAAACTAAGAAAAAAAGGAGAAGAAGTCGTAATAATCAATGGAACAGGAAAAGTAGTGCATGAAGGAGCACCCCAGACAAGAATAAATCATCTCTTAAAAGAATTAGTCAAATGGTATGAAAAAAATAAAAACAAATATCCCGCACTGGTATTGGCATCAGTAGTGCACAATCAATTTGAAAATATTCATCCTTTTGCAGATGGAAACGGAAGGGTCGGAAGAATACTGCTGAATAACATCCTCATTAAACACAAGTTACCGCCAATAAACATTGATTTAATAAACCAAAATGAATATTATGCAAGTCTGCAGGCATATGAAAAAAACCAAGACTTGAAACCAACATTAAACTTATTCTTAAAAGAATATAAAGCACTGAAGAGACAACTAGGTGGCTACAAAAAACACAAATTGTAGACACCTGCCCTATAACTATCAAAAGAACCATGCCGCATGAAAGGTAAAATTTTTTTAATTTCTTAAGAATTCTTTTTTATTTATATATTTTCTATTCATACAAAACTCTCCCAACTCTCACCATGTTAGCGCCTTCTTCAATTGCAATCTTGTAGTCATCGCTCATTCCCATGGAGAGAATCTCTAGTGGATACTGCATCCAGCTTCCTACAACTTCGAGCAGACCTGCGACTATGGAGAAATATTGTCTGGAATCTTCTGGGTTTTCTGAAAACGGCGGTATTGTCATCAAACCCACCACATTTATCATTTCTAATTCTTTGATTTGCCTGACAAACTCATCCAGATCATTAGGTGATATTCCAGCTTCTTTATCATCATCTGTTTTTACTTGTATCAGAACATCCTGGCTTTTGCCAAGCTCAATACAAATTTTATTAATTTTATCTGCTAGTTTGTAAGAATCAACACTTTGTATCAAACCAACACCCAGTTCCATTACTTTTTTTACTTTGTTTCTCTGCAAGTGCCCAATAAAATGAAACTTCACTTTTGACAAATAAATATCAGGAAGCTCTTGTTTTACCTGCTCCAGCTGTTCTAATCTGTTAACACCAAGCTCAGTAACTCCTGCATCAATCAGTTCTTTTATCTGCTCAATATTTGCATATTTGATTGCTGCAACTAAAGTTACATTAGAAGGAATCTCTTTTAATATTTTATTTACATTATCTTGTATGCCCACTTTAACCCCTAGCTAAAAAAATTTATCTCATTCTCTTCAAGTGCTTTGAATGCAGCAAGTTTTTTTCCAGATAAGAATTCAAGTGCTGCTCCTCCGCCAGAACTAAGAAAAGTAAATTTATGACTTAAGTCAAGCTTATTAACAGCATCTGCAGTATCCCCCCCGCCAATTATCTTCACTTTATCATATTCTGCAATTGTTTTAATCAGCTCATTTGTTGCCTTGTCAAAAGGAGGCTTTTCATAATAACCCATTGGACCATTCCAGATTATTGTCTCTGCTTTTCGCAATTCTTTTTTAAACTCTTCAACACTCTTCTCTCCAATATCAAGACCAATAGATTTCTTAGGAATCTTATCATAAGCAACAGTTCTTATTCCTGCTTCCTTGTTTTCATAGTCTGCAATAACAACATCTTTTGGAAGAACTAGCTTTTCATTATGAAGCATTACTTTTGCATTCATCAGATAATTCGTATCACACATGCTTTTCCCTATTTCCAATCCGTCTGCAGCATAAAATGTAAAAATCATTGCTCCGCCAATCAAAACTTTTTCTGCTTTGACAACCATCGCCTGTATCAGAGGAATCTTTGTCTTAAGCTTTGCTCCGCCAATCAAAGTAACAATTGGATGCTTCATCTTTTTAATATCAAGGTTTTCCAGCTCCTCTTTCACTCTTAATCCAATGCATCCTGGCAAAAACTTGGTTATTGCAGCAAAACTCGCGTGCTCTCTGTGGCTGGTTGCAAAAGAATCATTAACATACACATCTCCATAAACAGACAGTTTCTGAGCAAAATCTTCATCATTAGCTTCTTCTCTTGAATCAAACCTCAGGTTCTCTAAAAGAATTATTTTTTCCCTTGGCAAGCCTTTGCCAACACAATAATCCACTTTATAAACATTTTTCCCAATAAGCTTCATTAATCTGACAGCAACTCTATCCATTTTTAATTTCGGAACAACCTTGCCGTCAGGTCTTCCAAGATGGCCCATAATAACAAGCTGCTTTGCTCCTTTTTCAAGAATGTATTTAATTGTAGGAACAGCTAATCTCAATCTGTAATCATCAACAATATCTCCTCTGTCATTAAGAGGAACATTAAGCTCAGCTCTTAACAAAACCCGTTTTCCACTCAAATCAATCTCTTTTATTGTTTTCATAAAAAAACAAAGAATAGAACTTGTATTTATAAGTTTTGGATTATTCTGATTATCTTCCTTTAGGCCCATGCTCGCCAAAATGAGGCAGTCTTAAAATCAGAAAAGACAACAAAGTTGCAATTATAGATACCAAATACCATCCAAATCCTATTGCCATTCCAATTGCTGCTGCAAGCCAGACAGTAGCTGCTGTTGTCAGTCCTTTTACAGTCCCTTTATCATGCAGAATCATGCCAGCTCCTAAAAATCCGATTCCAGTAACCACTCCTGCTGCAATTCTTGAAGTAGATATAGGGTCAACTTGCTGGGAAATCATTGTAAAGAGCATTGCTCCAAGGCAAACCAAAGTAGTTGTTCGAACTCCTGCAGGCTTATCTCTGGAACCTCTTTCATAACCAATTAAAAATCCAGTTACCACTGCAAATACAAAGCCAATAATAAATTTCAGTTCCAATGAAACAATATAGTCTCCCATCATTATAACAGCACCTGATTAAAAAAGCACATTAATTACATCCACCATCCTGTTTCAATAACCAATGTTTAAAATAACATCTCAATTACATCCACCATTCTATTTGAATAACCAATTTCATTGTCATACCATCCAATAACTTTGACAAAATTACCGTCAATAACACATGTTAATGGAGCATCAAAGATACATGAATGAGGATTGCCAACAACATCTGTGGAAACAAGAGGTTCTTCTGAGTACTCCAGCACACCTTTAAGATGACTATGTGAAACACTCTTAAAAAGATCATTGATTTGTTCTTTTGTAACATTTTGTTCTAATTCGCAAACAAAATCAGTTATAGAACCATCTGGAACAGGGACTCTGATTGCAATACCATCTAATTTACCCTGAAGCTCCGGAATAACCTGTGTAACCGCAATAGCAGCACCAGTAGTTGTTGGCACCATATTAATAGCAGCATTTCTTCCTCTTCTCAAATCCTTATGCGGTGCATCAACCAGTCTCTGGTCACTTGTATAAGCATGAACAGTTGTCATGTAACCCCTCTTAACTTTGAAATTATCATTCAAAACCTTGACCATAGGCGCCAGGCAATTGGTTGTACAGCTGGCATTGCTGATAATATTATATTTATCTTTGTCATATTCATGCTCATTAACTCCTTTGACAATTGTAAACAAAGGAATGTCACAGCCTTCTTCTGTTTTAGCAGGCGCAGAAATTAAAACTTTTTTTGCACCAGCAATAATATGCTTGTTAGCTGAAAGATTTGTCCTGAAAAAACCAGTACACTCCACAACAACATCAATGCCAAGGTCTTTCCATGGAAGCTTTTCAGGGTCTCTTTCTGCAAAGACCTTTATCTCATTGCCATTGACAATCAAAGAATGCTCAGTATAACTGATTTCTCCCTCAAACATGCCGTGAACAGAATCTCTTTTTAAAAGATTTGCCAAAGTCTTTGTATCAGTCAAATCATTAATAGCAACCCAGTCAATATTAGGGTTAGCATGACCTGCCCTGAAAACTAGCCTGCCTATTCTACCAAATCCGTTAATAGCTGCGCGGACCATAAAAAACCACCTCTTTTTTTATATTGAGTCCTTAAAATTCTCATTAGTCTGTTTCCAGACATCTTCAAAAGTTGTAAGCTTGTTTTTTATTAAAACACTTGTAACAGTTTCTAACTGGGCTCTTACAAGAGCCAGCTTATACATGTTAATCAATAACAGTTCTTTAATCTCCTGATTTGATAAGTCCTTGATTTCCTTGTCAAATTTAAGAGAATTCTTAGTATTACTCACCCCAACCTTTTTTTTCACACCCATTGGAAAAAATAGACGAAATAGCATATATAAATGTTTTGAAACGAATATACACATCTATGACAAACCCAAAAGCGTCTGCAAGACCATAATTATATAAATTAATAAGGATTCCTCATCATAATGAAACCAGATTACAAAAGCAGAGATCCGAACTGCAAAGTCAGAGAGATTCAAGTCACTCTGCCAAAAGACTACAGGTTTGGTGAAGATGGAAGGCCCAGCTTCAGGGAATTTGAAGACAACCTTAGAAGAGAATTAATAGAACCACCAAATCTAATACCTTATAACATTCCTGTTTCTATAAGCATTGAAGTCGAAGACAGTTAAAACAACCAACACTGTTCAAAAAATAATTGCCCTAAGGTCAAAAATTCTTCGATGAAAACATCTTATGCGTTGCCGGGGGACGCCCCATCCGGGGAGGCAGCATCAATGAAGAATTATTCTTAATTTTTGAAGGCAATGAATCGAACGTTAGTGAGATTTTGAACAGATTCTAAAAACAACCAACACATTTAAATAATATAAATATGAGTTATAGTATTATGAAAAAAATCATATTTGTTTTAATGATTTTATCTTTATTATTTCTAAGCAGCTGCTTCAGAGAGATTCCACTTGAAGAAGTTAATCAGTGCGAGTTTGACGCACAATGCATACAAGTTGATACAGCAGGCTGCTGCAAGTGCCCTGCAAGCATTAACAAGGATTATGAAGAATACTGGCAAAAATACAGCCAAAAATTAAGCATAGGATGCGAAGGAGCAGAATGTAAGATGTGCGGACCAAAACCCCTTGGCGCAATATGCCAAGACAACCAGTGTGAATTAATCTATTCTCCAGTTGGGCAGTGAGTTTAATCATCTCCTATCAAAGGAACAAAGATACAGCCTCCAAAATATTCTTCTTTTAATTTATTTCCTTTTTTTGTGATTCTTATTAATTCCTGATGATATCTTGGACCAATAGGAACTGCAAGCCTTCCATTATCTGCTAACTGCTCTAGTAAACCAGGCGGAACATTCTCAGAAGCAGCAGTGATAATAATTGCATCATAAGGAGCTTGCTTTTCATAGCCTTTTGTTCCATCGCCATGAATAACCTTGATGTTTTCGTAGCCAAGTTTTCTTAACAATTCTTTGGTTCTGCCAGCAAGCTCTTTCATTCTCTCAATTGTATAAACTTTTTTTGCAAGCTTAGAAAGAATTGCTGCCTGATAACCAGAACCAGCACCAATTTCCAATACTTTTTCATCACCTTTTAACCCAAGAATATCTGTCATCAAAGCAACCATATAAGGCTGGCTAATTGTCTGCCGGCATCCAATAGGCAGAGGACTGTCATCATAAGCACTTGCTCTCATGCCATGAGGAACAAACTCATGCCTTGGAACTTGTTTCATCACTTTGAGAAGCTTTGGATTAGAA
The DNA here is from genome assembly GCA_018819305.1 of Nanobdellota archaeon. Lineage (GTDB taxonomy): Archaea > Nanobdellota > Nanobdellia > Woesearchaeales > SM23-78 > SM23-78. The sequence continues at coordinate 10,414 of JAHJQO010000045.1, read as the reverse complement.
ATCCCTCTATCCTTGATCTGGTGTTCCACCATTTCAAAGCAGAGTTTTTTATAGTTCATGATTATAATTCCACTTCATCAAAAAGAAACATTTTCTGCTGTTCTGCATCATACTGCCCGCTGTTGAAAGGATTGTCTTTGTCATCCTGCAGAAGAATTTTCTTTTTCCACTGATACAAATCAGCATACATAGGAGGCCCCGGATAAACAACAAGTCTCCAAACATCATTCTTTACAAGAGTTCTTGGAAGTTCAACAAGTTTTTGTCTCAGAATATGAACAATAGCAACTTCTTCAAGAATAAAATTAACATTAGCCTCATCATATTTTCTTTCTCCCATGTCTTTTTGAATGTATTTTCTGAACTGCTTGTCTTTTTTTTCTAAATCCTTGAGTTTTTTAAAGAAAGGCTCAAAATATTTGGAATTCAGCAATACATAATCTATTGGCAGGAAATGAAAAGCATTTGGAACATATTGTTTTTTCTTGTCAATCATTTTTCTCAGAGCAGCACTATGACTAAGAATTATCTTATTGGTTCTTTCCCTCGTAATATAAGCGGGCTCTGTTGTGTTAAAATAGATTCCATTCGTGTATAAGAAGATTACATCATTTGAAAATGTCTGAAGCTTTTTATTGAATAAATCAAGCATTTTGTAGCAAATAGTCGGGCTTTGCCCAAGATTCAGTCTTCCCACAGACAAAGGCATGATAAGATATCCGTCCCCTTTTATAATACTTATATCAAAACCTGACTTCATATAAACTACTAATCATGACTTATTTTTAAATCTTCTCACAAAAAAACAAAAACTTTAAATACTCTCAGTTATATCATCTGATATAACATGAATAATACTGTTTTTTTAAAAACCCAAGCAATTTTAAGATACCCTCGATTAGATACAATTCTAATGGTTGAAGAATTCATAATAAAACATAACGGTGAATTCAAAAAAAGAAAGCTCTGGGAATCTTTGCCAAAAAAAATGATGTATCAAACTTTTTGTGTTATCATCAATTATTTGTTATACTCAAGAAAGCTTTCAATTGATTCTGAAAGAAAAATAGGATGGATATATTATCCTGAGCTTGCAAAGAAATATTATGCAAAAAAAGAGCTTGCCAGAAGAAAATAGCACTGGACATGGTGGCGTGAAGCTTATAAATAAGTAAATTTACTTTTTCATAAATGAAGCTTCCCTCAAACATTCGTTTTGTTGATAAAAAACTAAAAGCAGATCTATATAAATTAGAAACAGGCAATGATTCTGAAAAGAAATTAATCAATGATGAAATTATAATTGTAAGCTTAATAATTGAATGGCTTGACCATAAAGAATACGATAAAAGGTTCAAATATTGATTTCATTTTAAAACAAAATTCATCACATATAATAAGGCCTTATTTCTCTGCATAGAAGTTTTTCATAATATTTCCTGTCAGTAATAACTTTGCCAGGCACATCTACTGTTCCAAATTGGTATCCCATGCGCAGCTTAGAAACACATTTTCTTTCAATATCATTCCACTTATCAATAATACGCGGAGCCATCACTCCTCTGGCAATAGCCATTGACTTAGCTATTTTTATAGTAAAAGCATTGCTTATAATAGTATAATGTTCATCCAAACCAATATAATCACCCAGAACTTCTTTTCCAAGCTTGTTCTTCATGAAATCATCTAATGTCTCTTTATTCCGCTCCTGCGTTTTTTCCACATATTCCGCCCACTGGACCCATGTTTTTATCATTTTGAAATAAAGAAACAAAGCATAATATATAAAATTAACTTAAATATAAATTCACAAGAACGCACTAACCAATCCAGAATAAACTTTGAATCCATCAAAGCCAGGTATTGGAAGCATGTTGAAGATAAACAAGAACATATTTATTCTGCTCATCAGAAAGACAAATCTGTGAACATTTGTTTTGAGCTTAACAAACTTCATTAGAAGCAAGCCTCCAAGCCAGAGTATAAGATTAACAGCAGGGCCTGCAAAAGCAATTGCAGAGAACTGCAGAGGAGTTCCTGTGCCAACAATAGACACATAAGCTGGAATAAAAAACAAAAATCCAGGACTGAATAATTTTAGCACTACTCCTATTCCTAATCCTAAATAAGATGCCTGAAAAGTTGCTACCATTCCCTGGCTAATGGCAATAAATTTATGACCAAACTCATGTAATATAATGCTCGGCGCAACAACAGCAGCTGCAAACCAGAAATTACTCAACTTAGTGCCTTTTACCTGCTTCAGATAATAATCAGGAGTAATCACCTGCACTTTTGGCTGAGGCTTAAAAATATCCTTGAATATAAAGCCAACTACAAGAGTCATAACAATTATATCCAGAAATTCAGCAAAGCTTAACAGCATAATATATTATGGGTTAAAAGAAGGTTTAAATATTTTTTGAAAAATATTTTTTCATATAGTTTTCTCTGAGACTTTTAGCCATAATTGGATTTTTGAACATTATGAATTTTATCTCACAAAGAGTATGTGATATCTGTGTTATTTCTTTCATACTCATCTCCTGCGTATTTTTGTATTTCTCAAAGAATTTTCTTACTTTGTTCACAATTACTTTAGGATATTTAATTTGAATAATAGTATCTCCCACCACATTAATAGCCACTGTTTCATCTATTTTTTTATCCTCTAATAATTTTGCTTTGTGTCCTAATTCATTATACATTCTTACACTCCATTTATTGAGCGGCAGGTCTCTGAAAAACACAAAATAATTTAAAATCCCTTTCTTTTTATGGTATTCATACAGTTTTGTTTCACTTCCCAGATTAATGAGCATCCACCAAGTGTAATGGCCATAATTAAATGCTATTTTCTTCTCATTTGGTTCCATGTGATCTGCCAGATATTTTAAGATATCATTCCAGAAGTTATCTAAATCATATAAAGTAGAAAGTGTGTAAATAGCATAATTCTCTTTTACCAAATCTGATGTGAATGCATGTATTTCTTTTCCAGAATCATATTTTGTTAGCAAATTATCAAAAAAACTTTTGAGCTTGAATATCCATTCTTTGTTTATAGAATATTTTTTCCCTTCTTTTAGTAATACTCCTTGTCTGTGAAGAGTGTCAATAGCTTTTCTTACAGCCTGATATGTTATATTAATATTGTAATTCTTTTTTATTCTATTAGTCAGTTCTATTATAGACAAAAATCGCTCTGCAGTCAATATACTAAACACTAAATCTTTTACATTTCTTGTTTCTTCTCCTAGTTGAGGTATGCTCAGTTCTATCATGCTATCGTGTAAGATTCTGATATTTTTAAACTTTTCGGTACAAAAATAGTTGTACCAAATAATTATATAGATATCCCTAAAATCTATGAAATAAAGGGAATTATATGAAAAACAAGATAATAATTTTAACTTTGATTATAAACATCATTCTAATAACAGGATGCATGCAAAACCAAATAAGCGGAGAATTAATCAAAGAAAGCCAAGAAGAAATCAGGATAGGAACTATACTTCACTTAACAGGCGACCAAGCAGAACCTGCTGAAGCGTTCCTGAAAGGAATTGAACTGGCAGTGGAAGAAATCAATAACAAGGGTGGAATCACAGGAAAACAAATCAAACTGTTTATTGAAGACGATGAATTAAAACCAAGACTTGCACATACCGCAGCAGTAAAACTAGTAAATGCAGATAAGATACACGCAATAATTCTGGCAAGTTATTTAGAAGCAATGGTAGCAGGACCATATCTTGAAGAACAAAAAACTCCATCAATAGTTTTGTGGGATACTGCAAAAGATATAGAAGATATTGGGGAATACATATTTGGAATAGGAATATGGACGCCAAGTGCAGGAGAAGGTGTAGCCAATTATGCATACAATGAACTGGGAATAAGAAAAATATCCATTATCAACATACAAAACGAATGGTCTTTAGCAGTTGCAGATTTTTTTGAGCAAGAATTCAATAAATTAGGCGGAGAAATAATCAACAGACACACAATACTATCCTCCGACACAACTGACTTCAGAACAACAATAACAAAAATTCAAAAAGAGAATCCTGATGCAATATACAGTCCGATAACAGACGGAATTACTGTTTTTTACAAGCAGTTGAAAGAGTTTGGTTTTGACAAGCCTGTCATCAGTTCAGACATAATAACAGAGAATCACATTGAAATCCTTGGAAACGCTGCAGAAGGAATATATCAAACACAAGCCAACGATCCCGAAGGAGAAAGAACTCAGCATATGATTGAATTATATTTTAAGAAACACAGCAAACTTCCAAAACAACTCTTATTCACATCATGGGGATATGATTCCGTCTATCTATTCAAAGAAGCAATTGAAAAAAGTCATTCATTAGAATCAGAGAAAATCAAAGACGGCCTATACAAAATACGGGAATTTAAAGGAGCATCAGGAACCATAAGTTTTGATGAAAAAGGTTCTTCAAGAAAATTAGAGAAGATGTTTCAGATACAAAGAGGAGAATTCATATTAGTAGAAAAATGAGAATCAACAAAATACTCTCATTAAAAGAATACTGCAACCCCTGCAAAGCCAAATGCTGCAAAGTATCTGACAAAATTGGATTTTCAATCATATCTGAAGAGGAAAAACAAGAAATTACAGAATATTACACAAAAAAATACTATAAAAATCCTGCTTGTTTTGAAAAGAAGAATTTCGGAAACGAGCATTACTATGTGATTAAATATACTGAGAAAAGATTATGCTATTTTCTGGATGATAAAAATAAATGTATGATTCAAAAAGTCAAACCATTAGATTGCGCAATTTATCCAATCAAGGCAGTATATGGAAAAAAAGATATTAAACTCGTTATCGATCCCTGTTGCCCTGCAAGCAAGGAATTATCTCAAGAGTTTATTGAAAAAGCCATCGAACAATCAATTGCATCAATAAAACGTTTCAAACCAGAAGTTTACAATAATTGGCTAGAAAAACATATTGGATGGGTGAAAAAATCCAAAAGATTAAAAAAATAAAATTAATAACTCATTAGTTCTTTTGTTGTAATTATTTTAATCTCTGATTGCTCTCTTAGTTTTTTATCCTCAGACCATATGGGACATTTCATTTTGAGAGCAAGTGCAAAATAATGAATATCATTAATGTCAGGACATATTTTTTCTGCTTGTTTGAGAAAGGGCTTAATTTCAATGCTGCTAATTATCTCTATATTGGCTAAATCAAATAATTCAATAATTTGTTTTTTTATAACAGTCTCACTAAGATTTGTTTTAGCTCGCAGTTCAGCCAGATGTTTGAATAACTCATGAAAAATAAACTCAGGCACATAGAACTTGGCATTCTTCTCCATAAATATCTTTCTTGTTGTGCCGTCCTTTATTAGAGCTGCAAATAATATATTAGCATCAAGTACCAGCTGCATCATTCATCATCTTCACATACCTCTTTGCAACTGCCTTGTTGACTTTTCTTCCTAGTTGGATTGTATCCTTTTTTGTCAGCTTGCTTTTTGCTGTCAGCTTATCCATATCTACCAGCCAGTCTAATCTTTGCTTTATTGCATTTCTTGCTACAGCAGACCAATTGATTTCATCGTATTTATCCATTTCTTTTTTCATATTATCAGGCACTGCTAATGTGAGGCTTACCATATTATCACCTTTGAACGTTTTTACGTCTATTACGTCTAATTCGTTTATAAAGTTTTCGTTCAAATAGGTTAAAACTTAATCTAAAGAAGTCATTAATATAATGCACGCATAAAAAATCGGAATAAATTAAGAAAAAACAGAAAAGCTTCGAATTATTATAATGATTTAAGCCTGTCCAGCGTGTGAGGACTAGTTAATTATATAAAACTCCTTGAAGTTCTTATTTAATAATGAAAGATGACTTAATCAAAATATTAAAAGAAAATAATGTAGTTGATAAATCAAAGTATATTCTTAAAAGCGGAAAAGTTGTAGATTTCTATGTCGATATCAAAAAAGCTTATGGCAATCCCAAAGCAGTTAATTTAATTTGTGATGCTCTATGGCCTAAGTTAGATAAAAATGTAACTTGTATTGCTACATCTGGTCTGGGAGGAATAACTCCTGCCAGCGTATTATCCACAAGGTATAATTTGAATCTAACTATGGTGCGTGACAAACCCAAAAAATGGGGTAGAAATACTTGGATTGAAGGATATGTTCCCAATAAAACAGATAAAATAGCAATTATTGACGATGTTTTCACAACAGGCGGAAGCTTAAGAAAAATCATTGAAGTTCTGAAGCCAACAGGCGCAGACATACTTGGATGCTATGTTGTTGTAAAAAGAGGAGAAGGAGAACTTCCTGTTGCTTTTAAATATTTGATGACAGCAGATGAGTTGTTTTAGAAAAATAAAAAAAATAAATGAAAAATTTTCATAATTACTTTTTCTTCTTAAAGTTTGAGTTCTTACGCCAGTGGCCTTTGGTTTTAGTGCCATCTTTTTTTGTGTGGCCAGCAACCCAGAATTTAGATCTTTCACCAGCTTTTGGTTTAGCTTGTCCTTTTGTATTAAATTTCTTGCGCCTTTTTAATTTCCAGGCACGAGTCTTGTCTGCTTTTTTCTGAGCAGCAGTTCTTGCTTTTGCCATATAATATCACCCCATTTTATATGTATATAAAATTTCACGTATAACTCTTATTTAAAGTTAACTAAAAAATTAAAGAAATAAAAAAAATAAAAAAAAGAATAAATTAATTTCAGCAAAAGAATTATTTCTTTTTCTTAACTGCTTTTTTCTTTTTTGCCATAATTAAGTCACCCCACTGCTTTATTATTCATTTATTGCATTACTGGTATTTAAAGTTTGTGTAATATTCAAAATCTCCGAAAGCAATATAAAGGCAAAGTGTTTTTTGCTATCTTGAAAATGGGATTCTTTGATTTCTTAAAGAAAAAAGAGCCAGTGGCAATCAAGTTCTCTGAGATTGGAGAATGGCTTGACAAGCAGGTTGAAGACAAAAAACTCAATCAAAGAGTTGGCAAAGCCAAGAGTATTATCAAGGAGAAGATTGAGAACAGCTACAAGTTTCTTGAGGCAATGGAACAGGCAGGTCTTAGAAATGAGAATATACCTGACAGAATAAAGCATATCATGGAAGGTCATAGAAGAACTTATATCATCAAGCTTAAACGATTCCTGGATGAAATAGATATGCCTGATGATTACTCTGAAATAGGCCATTATAGTGCAAGGTTTTCTGAATCTATTGACAAGTTAAGCGGAGATACGCAAAAAAACTTCATGGTTCTAAAGGAATTCATGGCGAATGAGGTTGCCCGCATTGTCAAAAGCGTAAAAGGAATTGAAGATGAACTTTCAAATCTTCAGGCAGAAATTGAGAAAGAAGGACTGGAATTAATCAAAGATGCAAAAATCAGGCTCAAACAATATAAAGATGATATAAAGAAAAAAGCCAGATTAGAAGAGGAAAAAGCTTCTCAGGAAAAAAATCTGGACTCCATATCTGAAAGAAAAGCAAGACTTTCAAAGAGAATTGAAGAGCTTAAAAAGAGCAGGGAGTATGATGAATTCAAGGTTTTTATTGACAAAAAGCAGAAATATGAAGAGCAGCTCAGAAAAATTGAGACTGATTTAAAAGAAGTGTTTGCAGAGCTTCACAGACCTTTAAAAAAATACAAGAGAAACTCATTAAGCGAAAACATAATTGACAAATACTTATTAGACCCCGCAGGTGCTCTTGAATCTGATGACAGCCTGCAAATCAGAGATGTTCTTAACAAGATGAAAGCCCAGCTTGACACATTAGAGCTTAAAGAAAAACAACTGGAAAAAACAGCTGAGATGATTGATAAGCTTGACAAGGATTTCTTCACCAAACGAAAACTGGAAATAGGAAGATTAAAAGGTTTGAACAAAGAAGCAGCCACTCACATCAACAAGAGTGTTGCAGCTCTTAATGTTTCTGAAAACGAAACCTGGCTCCATTCTGTTGAAGAAAAGATTGTTCTGGCAGAAAAAGCCCTGGAAGAAGTAAAAAAAGAAGTTGCTGATGTAAATCTTGATTATCTAAAGCAAAAAGTAAAAGAAAAAGTCAAGGAAATATCTAATGTAATTATTGAAGATGATTAAAAATGATCGTACCCTCTAAATTAAAAAAAGGTGATGAGATAAGAATTGTTTCACCTGCACAGAGTTTAAGTATTATTTCAGAAGACAACAGGTCTGTTGCTATAAAAAGGCTTAATCAGTTAGGGTTAAAAGTAAGTTTTTCAAAACACGCCGAAGAATCAGATGAATTTTTATCATCATCAGTAAAATCAAGAATAGATGATATTCATGAAGCATTCAAAGATAAGAATGTAAAAGCTGTTCTGGCAACCATAGGCGGATTTAATTCAAACCAGTTATTAAGATATATTGATTATTCCCTAATCAAGAGGAATCCAAAGATTTTCTGCGGGTACTCAGACATAACAGCCATAGCAAATGCTATAATGAAAAAAACTGAAATAATAACATATTCCGGCCCAGGATTTTCTAATTTTGGAATGAAAAAAGGCTTTGAACAAACATTAAATTATTTCAAAAAATGCTTATTTCAAAAAGAAAGCTTTGAGGTTATTCCCTCTGAAAAATGGAGCAATGACAAATGGTATCTTGACCAGGAAAACAGAAAGTTCATAAAAAATAAAGGCTGCTGGGTGATTAATGAAGGCAAAGCAGAAGGAAAAATTATAGGCGGAAATCTTTGCACGCTTAACTTACTGCAAGGAACCGAGTTCATGCCTTCGTTGCAAGATTCCATTCTCTTCATAGAAGATGATTATGAATCAAACGCCAATAATTTTGACAGGGACCTCCAATCACTAATACACCAGCCAGAATTCAAAGGAGTCAAGGGCATTGTAATTGGCAGATTCGAAAAAGCCTCAGAAGTTACCAAAGAATTAATAACCAAAATCATAAAGACAAAAAGAGAATTAAATAACATTCCTGTAATTGCAAACGCTGATTTCGGCCATACCACCCCATTAATAACATTTCCAATAGGAGGAAAAGCAAGCTTAAAAGTTCATAAAAGCAAAGTTAAACTTAAAATAATAGAGCATTAAAAATGAACAAACTGATTTCTTTTGTCAAGGAATTCACCAAGGAACATATTCCTGAGCTGGAAAATGTTGAAAAGATTGGAAGGAACTATTTTCTTATAGAAAAAGAATTAAAAGAATTAAAACAAAAAATTGAATTAGAGCCTTTTTCAGCAGGCCTTCCAATGGGAGAGATAAAAAACAAGGACTTCATGCCAAGCATTGCACTGCTGGATATACTTTGCAGGTACTCTGGCAAAAAAGTTGTTATCAACAAGAAAGGCGAAACAATGTTTCTCTACAAAAAAGATGTTTTTGGAGAAAATGTTGTACAGGGCAAAAAAATAGAAGGATTGGTTCTTGTAATGAATGAGCAGAATGAATGTCTTGGCTATGGAAATTATGTAAAGAAATCCAAAGGAAGAATATTAAAAAAAGCTCTTGACAGAGGCGATTTTCTAAGAAGAGAGCAGTGATTATTCAGTACCCTTATATTCATTCTTTTTTCGTTCAGATGCTTCTTCTACTAATCCTATCAAATTTTCCAATCCTTCATAACTTTTTGGTGTAAGAGAATAAATATGCTCTTCAGAGCCAGAAATGATAGCAAAATCATAATCAACTTCTTTTAATTCAATCCAAAAATTAATTGAAATCTCTAATTCGCCTCGAGACACATCGTTCTCAAGGTTTTTCTCTAAAAGAGGAAATGGAGCTCCGCCTTTTTCTTTTTGCAAGAAATATATGGCTGACTGAACTTTCATTGGTTTTGCAAATATTTCATACAAAGATGTCTTTTTAAATTCTTCAAAATCCATAATAATCACCTATCTCTTGCTTCTTCAAGCAGACTAATAAGACCATGTATGCCTTCGTAAGCCACAGGTGTTAACCTGTACATTTTTTCCATTTCCAATTCCGGATTATCATAATCAACTTCCCCAAGCACTTCTAAACAATGCAGTGCAGACCTGATATCATCTGTGCTTACATCATCTCTAAGCTCTAATTCAAGATTAGATTCAGGCACACCACCATTCTTATCCATAAAGTAAATAGCAGCAGAAACTTTCATTGGTTTTGCAAATAACTCATATAAGGCTGTTTGTCTGAATTCGTCAAAGTTCATTGCAGAATAGAGAAAGCAAGAATACTATTTAAAACTTTCTTTTCCCAGGTATTGTCTACTTAATGAAGGATGCGTCACCCCCACCACATCAAGCATTAGGGTATGCAAATCTTGTCGACGGTGATGTGGTAAGGGTTGGCTCCCTCGGAGTGTCGCATAGCATCATTCATTCGCAAAGATGACAATG